>NZ_JAGHZN010000056.1:0-29947 GCF_017746735.1 Roseofilum sp. Guam
CAATAGGATTTTGCTTAAATTCTCTAATTTCAACAATCATAGCGATTTCCTAATGAACTATTTTAAGCTTGCCACGCCAGTAGTGGACTGTTTCACCTAAAATGCTGCATTAGATTTGGTTTGTAGTGAGGGATTTATCCCTCTCCAGCTAGGCTTTTAAGCACTCTTCGTGCTTACTACAAACAAAGCCCTATTTTAGATGAAACAGTCGAGTAGGATGGGCAGGAGGATTAGGTTAGTACTTGTTGTACTCAATAAAGTTAGCGATCGCTTTCTTCGGAGCCATATCTTTTTCTATTTTTATGCGTGTACGAGTCAAATCCTTCTCACGCAGATTTCCGTCGAGATAATACTGAGCGAACTTTTTATAGGCGGCAAAAAGTTGAGGATCGTCGATATCACCAAATTTCGGTTTCCCCAGGAAGAGTTTATCGAGATCGCTTGGGAATACATGAGAAAAAATGGGGTCTTTTCTGAGGTGCTCGTATTCTGGATCGGTTTGATATTGTTCCCGACTAGGTAGTGCATAATCCAAACGCAACACCCGCTCGGCTTGCTTGTCGTCTCCATGACGAATCACCTGTGTACAAACGGAAGCATTCACTTCATTAGGGGCTGGCATAAATAAATCGGGTAACTGTTGAACCCATTTTACTGCTCCCCATCTGCCCACTTTCTCGCCATCAAAAGACTCATTCGGTCTGCCCGTACCAATAGACAGCACAGCTATATCCCTCAAGGTAACAGCCGTTTTTTCGGCGCTAACATTTTCGTGGTAGGGCGCGAGTAAAGCGTGGGCAATGCCAATTAAAGCTGGGTTATTAACTGCAATACCACCGTCAGTAAAGAAATAATTATAATTAATCGGATCTATCGTACCCTTCCTAGTTATTCGGCGACCTTGACCGGATAAATGAAACGGTGGGAAAAAAGTAGGTGCAGAGGAAGAACAAGTGCAGATTTGCCAGATTGGGATCTCGTCGAACCATAACGGGCTATTTTTGGGAGCATTGCTACAAAACCAAGTTGTGTATCTTTCCGTCAGATTATAGGCTGGAATCAGCAGAACTGGCGCGTCGGGTATCTCATCCGAAAGGCGGTTGATCGCCAGTTGTCCAAATTTGTCTTTGAGCACCGGCCCTAAGCCTTTCTTACTATTATAAAGCCCTGCACTAGTCAGTAATCCTCTAAATCTACGTCGGATGCGTTGCCAGCGAGGAAAGATGCGATCGCCATTGTCTTTGTACAACTTCAGCATATCTGTGGCCGACTTTCCCAGGGCAATGCCAGTCGCGAGGATGGAGCCTGTCGATGTTCCAGTAACCAAGTCAAAATATTCATGGAGAGCACAACTGTACTTCTTCTTAATCTCCTCTTCAACGGCGACCAGGATCTGCGCCGTCATTACCCCCCGGAAGCCACCACCATCGAGTGCCAAAATTTTGTAAGTTTTTTGATTTTCTGTTGTCATTGTTTCCCCTCTGGGTTAACTGGTGGCCCAATCCTGTTGCTGTACCAAAGTTACCTCGTCAGATACACACCAGCTTAGGTCCCTTTCTATAGCAATAGACTGTGTTCTCACAAAAAAGATGACCGTTTTAAAAAAATTTATCATCAATATCACTCCTCAATCTGTAGGGGCGAACGAAGGCTATATAATGAAACTCAATAGTTCATGATTCCAGAGGTGAGCCATGTCTGTTGCACTGACCCAAACTTTAGAAACTGAAACCGAGCAGGAATGGACTCCTCCCTTACCCCCTACTGATTTAATTTTTGATGACGGAGAGACATTGGAAAGCAATCGCCATCGCATCGCCATGAATGTCTTGATTGAAGCGATCCACCAAGTTTATCAGGGACGCGATGACTATTTTACCGGTGGAAATATGTTTGTTTACTACAGTAGTCGCCAAGCCCGCGATCGCGATTTTAGAGGGCCAGATTTTTTTGTGACCTTAAATGTGGATGGCACAAAAGAGCGTCAAGGTTGGGTGGTTTGGGAAGAAGAAGGGCGTTATCCA
Source organism: Roseofilum sp. Guam (assembly GCF_017746735.1). Classification (NCBI taxonomy): domain Bacteria; kingdom Bacillati; phylum Cyanobacteriota; class Cyanophyceae; order Desertifilales; family Desertifilaceae; genus Roseofilum; species Roseofilum sp. Guam. The sequence goes on from NZ_JAGHZN010000056.1 coordinate 2,025, forward strand.
GATGTAATTGTTGAACTTATGTCCCCCTCAACAGCCAGTGAGGATACCGGCCCGAAAAAAAAGATCTATGAGCAAACCTTTAAAACACGAGATTATTTTGTTTATAATCCCTTCAATCGACAGTCTTTGCAAGGATGGCATTTGAACAGTAATGGCCGCTATGAGGAAATTGTTCCTGACGAACGGGGATGGTTATGGTGTCAGAGTTTGGAATTGTGGTTAGGCGTTTGGGATGGAACGTTAACGAAGGAAAAGGCTCCTTGGTTACGGTTCTTTGATGCCGAGGGGAATTTGATTGTGCTCTCTCAAGAGCTAGCCGAACAGGAGCGCGATCGCGCTAATGCTGCTGAAGCTAAATTACGAGAACTAGAAGATCGCTTGCAAGCCATGGGCATCGATCCGAATACAGTCAACCCGCGTGATTGAGGATTTGCCCGGATTGTAGAGAGTAAAAACAGATTACGGATTACCCATTACTAATCAGTGATCTCCCCATCCCTTCCATCCGCTTATCTCCCCATCTCCCCATCCCTATTTTCCGGAGAAGGGCGGAAAACCGGCCTAAATTCTGTTACTGACCGCACAATAACCTAACGATTTTCCTATGTTAGAATCAGCTTACCAAAAAGCAGCAGATGATGGGAAAACGCCATGTTTGAACGCTTCACAGAAAAAGCCATTAAGGTGATCATGTTAGCTCAGGAGGAAGCCCGCCGCCTGGGTCACAACTTCGTGGGCACAGAACAAATCCTTCTCGGTTTGATTGGGGAGGGGACGGGAGTGGCCGCAAAAGTCCTGAAATCCATGGGGGTCAATCTTAAGGATGCCCGGATTGAGGTAGAAAAGATCATCGGTCGGGGTTCGGGATTTGTCGCTGTAGAAATTCCATTTACACCCAGAGCCAAACGGGTTCTAGAGCTATCCCTAGAAGAGGCTCGTCAATTGGGACATAACTATATTGGCACAGAGCATCTACTTTTGGGCTTAATTCGCGAAGGAGAAGGGGTAGCTGCCCGTGTCTTAGAGAATTTGGGCGTGGATCTGTCTAAGGTTCGCACTCAGGTCATTCGGATGCTCGGTGAAACGGCTGAAGTTTCGGCGGTAGGTGGACGTTCCTCGAATAAGACCCCAACGTTAGATGAGTTTGGGTCGAATTTAACCCAATTGGCCGCTGAAGGAAAACTCGATCCGGTGGTCGGTCGGCAAACGGAAATTGAACGGGTGATCCAAATCTTGGGTCGGCGGACTAAAAATAACCCGGTACTGATCGGTGAACCGGGGGTTGGGAAAACAGCGATCGCCGAAGGGTTGGCTCAACGGATCTCCCATGGTGATGTCCCGGATATCCTGGAAGATAAGCGCGTCGTTACCCTCGATATCGGTCTGCTGGTGGCGGGAACCAAGTACCGAGGAGAGTTTGAAGAGCGGCTGAAGAAAATCATGGATGAAATTCGTTCAGCAGCCAATGTCATCCTGGTGATTGATGAAGTCCATACTCTCATTGGTGCAGGAGCGGCTGAAGGGGCGATCGATGCCGCCAATATCCTCAAACCTGCCCTCGCTCGGGGCGAGCTTCAATGTATTGGAGCCACAACCTTAGATGAATACCGCAAACACATCGAGCGGGATGCTGCCCTAGAGCGGCGTTTTCAACCGGTGATGGTGGGTGAGCCTTCTGTGGAAGAAACCATCGAGATCTTACACGGGCTGCGCGAGCGGTACGAACAGCACCACAAGTTGAAAATTTCGGATGAATCTTTGGATGCAGCCGCTAAATTGAGCGATCGCTATATTTCTGACCGCTACCTCCCCGATAAAGCCATTGACTTGATTGATGAAGCCGGATCGCGGGTACGCTTAATTAACTCAAAACTGCCCCCAGCAGCCAAAGAACTCGATCGCGAACTACGCGGTGTTCTCAAGCAAAAAGATGATGCGGTACGCTCCCAAGACTTTGATAGAGCTGGGGAATTACGCGATCGCGAAATGGAACTCAAATCCCAAATTCGCACCATTGCCAGCAAAGGCAAAGACGAAGGCTCAGTCAGCGATGACCCCATCGTTACCGAAGAAGACATCGCCCATATCGTCGCCTCCTGGACTGGAGTTCCCGTCAACAAACTCACCGAAACCGAATCCGAAAAACTCCTACATATGGAAGACACTCTCCATACTCGGATTATCGGTCAAGAAGATGCCGTCAAAGCCGTCTCCCGCGCCATCAGACGCGCCCGTGTTGGTCTGAAAAACCCCAACCGACCCATTGCCAGCTTCATCTTCTCCGGGCCCACTGGGGTTGGAAAAACCGAGTTAACCAAAGCTCTGGCTTCCTACTTCTTCGGTTCTGAAGAAGCTATGATTCGTCTTGATATGTCCGAATACATGGAACGGCACACCGTCAGCAAGCTGATCGGTTCTCCTCCCGGATATGTCGGATACAACGAAGGGGGACAACTCACGGAAGCCGTTCGCCGTCGTCCCTATACTGTCGTTCTCTTCGATGAAATTGAAAAGGCACACCCCGACATCTTCAACATGCTGCTGCAAATCTTAGAAGATGGTCGTTTAACCGATGCCAAAGGACGCACCGTAGACTTCAAGAACACCCTCTTGATCATGACCAGTAACATTGGGTCTAAGGTGATTGAAAAAGGTGGCGGTGGACTTGGGTTCGAGTTCGACGACAACGCCGAAGATGCCCAATATAACCGCATCCGTTCCTTAGTTAACGAAGAACTCAAAGCCTACTTCCGTCCTGAGTTCCTCAACCGGTTAGATGAAATCATCGTCTTCCGTCAGTTGAACAAGGAAGAAGTCAAAGAAATTGCCGAAATCTTGCTCAAGGATGTCTTCAAGCGCTTAACCGAAAAAGACATTACCCTGCAAGTCACCGATAAATTCAAAGACCGGTTGATTGAAGAAGGGTATAATCCCGCCTACGGTGCGCGTCCTCTGCGTCGAGCCATTATGCGCCTATTGGAAGACACCTTAGCGGAAGAACTCCTCTCTGGTCGAGTGGGTGAAGGGTCTACAGCCGTTGTTGACGTGGATGAGTCTGGACAAGTGACCATTCAATCTGAGGATCAACAGACTCCAGTGTTAACCAAGGCTACGGACTAGGAGCAAACCCCTCTAACCTATGGCTTAAGCCTGAACCTTGCTATTTTTAGCTAATTCTTAAGACGGTTGACTGAATATCAACCGTCTTTCTTTTATGTCGCAAGGGACAGCTAATATCAAATCGTTAGATGATTGACACAGATGATTGATGTGTAGCGTGATTTTTGGGATTTGATATAACCCTCTGCTGTCACTTTCCAAAAAAGGGGGGTGAAACCCTGATTCTTTCGTTAGCGATAATGCTCCGCATCGCTTCGCGATCGCAGGCTGTAATGACGGAACTTTCCGCTTCGCGGACATGAAACGTCAGAATTTCCAAGAGTGACAGAAAATGTCTCATAGCGTTTCTCTCTTCTCTGAGGTACAGCTTGAAGCCTTAGAACCTCAGCCATACAAGCTATTCCCCATTCCCTATTCCCTAGCACAAAGCGCTATATCCGATCAAACACTCTCAAAATTCGATCGCTCTGTGATTATCCCCTAAATCAGGCTTGGCGCTAAAGCTCTCAAAGTAGGTTCGCAGATCTCCCGGAAAATGAGGAAAGTGAAACTGGGTATCTCCTTGGGCAATATCTGCCCAAAAATAGCGCAGAGAACCCACCCATTGCTGTGCGTCTTCCTCCGTTAAGTTGCAAGGATCTCCGGTTAACAGACGCATCATAAATGGGTGCGATCGCTCTCCCATCCATTCCCGTGAAAATTCGCCTAAATTCTCCCAACCGGGAAGGGTTTTTATCTGATGGGATTGAATCTCCAGTCTCGTTTTTCCCTCAGCTTGTGAGGTAACTTTTAAGGTTCGATAAGCATGGGGATAACTCACTAAAGATCCGGTAGTAATTTCATATAAATTACCCTGTTGGGCAATATCCTGAACATGCAAATGACCAGTAAACATTAAATTGATACCTGATTCCTGCAATACATTAATTAAGCGCGGCCCATTTTTTAACATATAGCGTTGGCCTAAACAATGAGTGCGCTGATCCGGTAAATGTTCAATCACATTATGATGAATCATCACCAAACGTAAGGGTTCACTCGTAGTTGCTAAAATATCCTCTAACCATTCAAACTGGGCTTCATTCAGATACCCATAGCCGAATTGTTTCCCGTCTTCATCAAATTCATTAGAATCTAAAGCAATGAGACGCACACCTGGTAAGAGTTCACAGGTATAATCGGTTTGTCGAGATTGGTGATATCCAAATTGATGATAATAGGTGGGAAACTTAGCACGACTAATTGAGGTTTCATTGCCCCACTGAGTCGGGATATCATGATTGCCTGGAATCACATAAACTGGATAGGGCAGCCGGGAAAGGCACTCTTTTAACCATTGATGATTTTCTGGCTCTCCATGTTGAGTTAAATCCCCTGGCAAGAGCAAAAAATCCAGATCCAATTGACTGAGATGATCGAGGGCTAACTCTAAGGCTGGAATACTGATTTCCACCAGATGGAAGCGCTTAGGATGATCCCAAATGGTATGGGGTAGGGCAATATGTAAATCACTGATAATGGCAAACTGAAACTCAAAGTCCATTTTTGATTTCTAAAAAAACGATCATAAAATATTAAAGGTAATTATATCATTATCCGTTTCAGATCTGTTGTAAAATCCCTAGGATCTCTATAGAAATACTCGATAAAAATCATGGATGATATTGACGAAATCACTGGGATGTATCTAAGCGGACAAAATCCAGATCAATTTGCTAAAATATGGAATAGATAAAATCTCTCATTGACCCATTGAGTTTTTAGTATCTATGCTTACTGAATAACAGAGGAGTATTGATCGTGATTAATGATTGGATTCGAGAGTTACCGAAAGCAGAATTACATATTCATATTGAAGGATCTTTGGAACCGGAATTAATGTTTGCCTTAGCCGATCGCCACCAGATGACCCTTCCCTATGATTCCATAGAAGCTGCCCATCAGGCCTATCAATTCCAAGATTTACAATCATTTCTGGATCTCTACTATGCAGGAGCCAATGTCCTCTGTACTGAGCAAGACTTTTATGACCTCACCTGGGCTTATCTACAACGGGCCGACAAGCAAACCATACGCCATACGGAAATTTTCTTTGACCCTCAAACCCATACCCAGCGGGGAATTCCTTTTGAAGTTGCGATCGCTGGTATTCATCAAGCCTTGGTCGATGGTCAAAGTCAACTGGGCATATCTTCCGGTCTAATTCTGTGTTTTTTACGTCATCTGAGCGCTGAAGATGCAATGAAAACCCTAGTAGACGCACTCCCTTACCAAGATTGGATCGTTGGGGTGGGTTTAGATTCTTCAGAACGAGGTCATCCCCCTTCTAAGTTTACTGCTGTTTTCGATCGCGCCAGAGCGCATGGGTTGTTGACTGTTGCTCATGCAGGAGAAGAAGGACCTCCTGAGTATATCTGGGAAGCGATCAACTCACTCAAAGTCTCCCGCATTGACCATGGAGTGCGATCGCCAGAAGACCCTAAACTGATGGCATGGCTCAAAGAACAGCAAATTCCCCTCACGGTTTGTCCCCTCTCCAATATTGAGCTGGGTGTCTTTGAAACCCTCGAGCAACATCCCATCAAACAATTACTAGATGCCGGCTTACGAGTAACCGTTAACTCGGACGATCCAGCCTACTTTGGGGGCTATGTGCAAGAAAACTTCATGGCTATCTATGAAGCCCTAAACTTGAGTCAACAGGACTTATATCAATTGGCGAAAAACTCCTTTCTGAGTTCATTTGTATCGGAATCAGCAAAAGAAACAGCGATCGCCGAACTTGATGCCTATATGCATCAAACCTTACAGGAGTTGCCTCCGTTATACAATACCCTCTAATTCTCCGGCACTCCCTTGAGCAAAAGTTCATCCTCTATTACCTATTACCTTTTGCCTAGCCCATGCTATCCTGAGCCAAGATTATCCCGTTTTCTTTCTATCCCCACTATGGCACTGTTAGATTCAAAAGGTCGGTTATTTGGCAAATTCTCCATTCTCGATCTCGGCGCGCTCGTCGTCATCGGCCTAGTCTTATTCGGCATTTTCTTCTATCCAGGAACCTCTGGATCGGTTGCCCAAGTGGGAGTAGTCACCAAACCCGTAGAAGTCGATGTTATTGTTCGGGGGTTAAGTGTACGCAGTCCAGAAGCCTTGATTCAGGAATTCCAAGAAAGCCAGACAACCAATATTGTTATCCGCAATCAACCCTATGGAAGCGTAACCGTTAAATCCGTAGAACGCTTAGAACGTCCGGTTATTATTCCTCAACCGGATGGTAGTGCCAAAGCCTTAGAAGATCCCAGAGAACAGAGTCGTTTTTCCCTCGATATGTTAATGACTCTGACTGGAAATGCCCAAATTACTGATAGCGGTGTAGTGTTGGGCAATAGTAAGCTCAAAATTGGCACACCTGTAGAGTTGGAAGGGTTTACGTATAACTTCAATGGCAGTGTGATAGAAGTTCGCGTTCCTGAATAGTAACCGATCTTATGGGGCGATCGCCCCTTGTGGCTACAAAGTGGAGAAGGCAATAGGCAACAGAAGATGTCCTAACTATCCTTTGCACTGCTATAGCACTAATTCCAGAAACTTCGGAAGCTGCTTTCGCATTGCTTTGAGATCAATAAGAATTTTAGGAGATGTCTAATATTCTTGATCCAATTTTAGTAAAGTATGCAATAAAACCCTTGCTCCTTGCAGACAATCGCGATCGCCAGTATACTCCTCTCCGGAATGGCTAATTCCCCCTTGAGAAGGCACGAAAATCATCCCCATATCTGTACAGCGTCCCAATTCTTGGGCATCATGACTCGCGCGACTAGGGAGGGAAAGATGGCTTAATCCTAAATCTTGGCACACGCTGGCGATCTGCTGTTGAATTTTGGCAGAGGCGAGAGTCGCTTGAACGTTCAGCAGGGGTTCGATGGTAATTTGAGTTCCTGTCGCCGTCGAAATTTGTTCTAATTGGGTTGTTAAGTCAGCGACTAAACCGTCGAGGCTTTGCTGATTCAAATCTCGAATATCGACAGTCATTTTAACTAAGCTGGGAATAATATTAGGGGCATTGGGAAACACTTGCAGTGTGCCTACCGTGGCAACTGGATCGCCAGGAGCAGATTCGGCTAAGTGTTCGACTCCGAGGACAATTCGAGCGGCAGCAGTGAGGGCATCTTTACGCATTCCCATCGGTGTAGTTCCAGCATGGTTAGCTCTACCTTTAACGGTGACGATATAGCGTTGTTGGCCAACAATCCCTTGAACAATCCCAATTTGTTTACCCAATTGTTCTAGGACTGCTCCTTGTTCGACATGCAACTCTAAAAAGGCAGCGATGTCTTGGCGGCTTTGTTTCGCTTCGGCTAACGTATGCCAATTACCGCCCACTTTAGCTAAGGCATTGATGATAGAAAGATTGACTTTGGTTTGATAGTCTTCTGGATTTAAAGATGCCCTTCCAGAAATCGCTTTACAACCGATCATGGTGCTTTCTTCATCAGTTAAGACAATGACTTCTAGAGGATGATTGAGGTGTTGTTGATGGTCATTTAAAACCCGAACCACTTCAAGTCCAGCAAGGACTCCCAATGCTCCGTCAAACTTACCGCCAGACACGACTGTATCGAGATGGGAACCGGTGGCTAAGACGGGAAGATGGGGCTGTTTTCCGGGATAGGTTCCGCGCAAGTTTCCGGCACTATCAACTCGGACTCTCATGCCTGCTTCTTCCATCCACTGACGCACTAGGGCACGTGCTTGGAGATCTTCGTCAGAAAAGGCAAGGCGACAAATACTGCGATCGCCCTTTTGACCAATTTTCGCCAGTTCTTCTAAGGAACTCTGGAGACGTTGGGTATTAATTTGCAGAGTTTCAATCATAGTCATTAATGGGTAATGGGTAATGGCGATATAATCCAGAGAGACCATCCAAGGGCAGTTCAGCACCCAGCTATGTCACTGCAATTTTATCAACAGTTACTCAAGCCTTTGCAAACCGGGGATGTGGCGATCGCCACAGTCATCAAAACAACTGGCTCTGTACCGAGGGAAGTGGGGGCGAAAATGGCGCTCTGTGGCGATGGCACGCTGTTGGATACCATTGGCGGAGGAGCGGGAGAAGCCAAGGTTTTAAGCACCATGGAGAACGTTTTAACATCGGGCGATCCGCAGAAGGTGAACATTGACCTATCCGGTGCAGTTCAGCGAGTTACCGAGGGGGTTTGTGGGGGGCAAATGCAGGTGTGGGTGGCTAAATGGTCCGGAGAAGCGGCGATCATGTTAATCACCCGTATCCTAGATCGGCTCAATCAGGGTCATACGGTGCGTCTATTTACCCCCTTTTCTCCCGGTTTCTCTCCCCATCTTCTCAGCCTGAACTCTCCCCAACCCTCCCCACAATCAGGATTTATCGACTTGATTGAACCCCCTCCCCTACTCCTGATTATCGGTGCAGGTCATGTGGGGGAAAAACTCGCTCAAGTTACTACATTATTAGGCTTTCAAGTCGTTATTCAAGACGATCGCCCCCAATGGGCTAATCCTGAGCGTTTCCCCTCTGCATTAGCGATTTGCACCGATTCCATAACCACCCTTTTAGACCAATGGCCCTATCATCATCCCCTTTATATCGCCATGGTCACTCGTGGATATGATTACGACCTCGAAGCCCTAACGAGTTTGCTACAGAACAATCTCCCCCATCGCTATATTGGCATGATTGGATCGGTTAAACGGGTGAACAAAATCCACAAAGCACTCGCAGATTATCCCATTCCTTTAGATAAACTCAATCGGATCTATGCCCCCATTGGATTGGATATTGGAGCCTTAACACCAGCAGAAATTGCCATTAGTATTGGAGCCGAGTTAGTCTTAGTCCAACGGGGTGGAACCGGTTTACCTTTATCGGAAGCAAACCGTTAGGAGATATTTGACTAACTTAGCTATTTTGCAGGATTATTAGCTTGATCTTGGTTAATACAACTGGGTTTTTGTACATACTGGCAAACCTTTTGCCATAATTTATCGCGAGTGGCTGGCGGCCCATAGGAAAACAAAACCCGATCGCTACCGACCATCTTTTGAATCTTGACACCACAAACGGGACAGGTTTGTTCTGACATCAGCTTACTTCCACCATCGGTCAACAGTTTGGGACAGTATAGCGCATCTTTTCAAAAAAGCTAGGTTTTTGTGCTTATCCCCTCTCCCTCTTTTCCCATTCTGGGACCATGAGGCGGCTGACAGGGAATAGGGAATAGACATATTGGGAATTATAGTGTTACGTTTTATGGTTAGGACATTTCTAAATAAATCTTTCACAGTGTAGATCCTGATATTAGCGTCGCTAGAGGCAATTTTCTCCAACCCATACCAATTTAAAATTTTCAATTTTAAATTGATATAAGATTCCGAAAAGCTTTAGCTTTTCGGAATGCGACAGAAGAGGGAGCTTGTTGATTTATTGTAGGAGGAATAGATTAATTCTCCATGACCTCTTCTAACTGGGCCGTTTTCACCCGGAATTGTCGGGTCTGATTGCCCCGTTTTACCTGAATGGATAAGGACGTACCTAAACCACTTTGATCGACTATGCGCTGCAATTCATCTGCTGTTTTAATCGGTTGATTATCAATGGCAATGATGACATCCCCTCGACGTAAACCCGCATCCGCCGCAGGAGTATCTGGAATCACTTTCATGACTAAAACTCCTTCAATTTCGGGCAAAAATAAGGGAGCGTTGGGGTCGCTATTATTTTCCTTGGCTAACTCTGGGGTAAGGTTGATAATTTGCACGCCAATGTAAGGATGGGCGACTTTTTCTCCTTTCGTGAGTTGTCCTTGAATGGCTTTGGCTTTATTAATCGGAATGGCAAATCCAATTCCGGTGGCATTGGCGCGAATAGCGGTATTAATTCCAATTACTTCGCCTTGGTCGTTGAGCAGGGGGCCGCCGGAATTTCCGGGGTTAATCGCGGCATCAGTTTGGATAAAGTCTACCCGTTTATCGGGAATGCCGACTTCTGAAGAGGGGCGATTAAGGGTGCTGATAATACCGAGGGTGACGGTGTTATCTAAGCCTAGGGGGTTGCCTACGGCGATCGCCCAATCTCCGACTTGTACGCGATCGGAATCTCCCAAGGGAGCCATCGGTAATTGCCCTTGGGGGTCGTCAATTTCCACGACGGCTAAGTCCGTAACCCGATCGGTGCCCAAAACGTTGCCTTCAAAGGAACGGCCATCTTTGAGAGTCACTTGTACGCGGTCTGCACCACTAACGACATGGGCATTGGTCAGAATAATCCCATTCGAGTCGATGATAAATCCTGAGCCTTGGCCCCGTTGCAGTTCTTCACGGGGTGCAGTATTAAAAAACTCTTCACCAAAAAACCGTTGAAAGAAGGGATCGGTCATAAAGGGGTCTATATTCCGTACAATGGTGCGCTCCGTATCAATCCGCACGACTGCTGGACCAACTTGATTCACAGCACTCGTAACAAAATTGTTGGCTCCCGGCTGAGGCACTTGGAGGGCCAGTGCAGAGGGTACGGCAAAGTTGAAGAACAGGGCCAAAAGAGAAATGGAAAGTAGAAATAAAATGTTCCCTGAGCGGAGTCGAAAAGAACATTTTCTAGACACTAAATGCATAATCAACCATCAAAATTACTATGTACAACGTTGGGTAATATCGTAACTCGCTGGGTGGGTATTAATAACCCGATGGCGTAAGGAAGAGGCAATAGAAGAAGGGAGTAGGGACAAAGTTTTTTCGCTTCTACCCAACCGACAAATCTTTTCCAGGGAAAAATGGTTTACCTCTTACCTACTACCGATTACTTGATAAATTTTAACGGGTGCGGTGCGACCTTTGAGGGAGACCGATCCGATCGCCTGGGTCGGAAATTGCCCCTTGATTTTTTCATAGGTTTCTTCACTAATCAGGATGCGACATAAGCCGCCATCTAAGGTTTTATCATAACTTTCTAAACGAGCCGCAACATTAACACTATCGCCAATGGTGGTATAGTTCATCCGTTGGTCGGAACCGAGGGAACCCGCGACCACTTCGCCAGTAGCGATACCCACCCGCATGGCTACAGTCGGGAGTCCGGAGGCTTTCCAAGCACGGTTGAGCGATCGCAGTTTTTTCCCCATTTCTACAGCACACTGTACCGCTAATTGGGCATCTTGGGCGATCGCCTCTGGAGTAGTGCTAGGAATAGGAACCCCAAAAACCGCCATCACCGCATCGCCAATAAATTTATCCACTACTCCATCATGATTTAAGACAATATTGACCATGGCATTCATATACTGATTTAACCAAACCATCAGGGTTTCCGGGTCTATACTTTCGCTAATGGTCGTAAAACCTTGCAAGTCCGTAAATAAAACCGTAGCCGTCAGTTTTCGTCCCGTTAGTTTCCCTTCATTGAGCAGTTGGTGTCGGTCTCTCCAAACAGCTTGGGCAATTTTAGGTGTGACGTGGCGTTCAAATAAATGCATAATGGTTTGTCGGTTGTGGCGCTCTAACAAGCCAATATAAGCTGTAATTGAAATGGCTGCCCCGAATAGTGCAACTAGGGGAGGAAAAACAGGTAACCACCAACCCAATAGAAATGCTCCATACGTGATTAAGGTTAAGCCAAAACTACAGAAAAACACGCTGATCATTTTCCAACGGATACGCAAGAAAATCCAGCCTAAAATAGCTCCCCAAGTTGACCAAAATCCAATCCAAAGTCCTTCTTCAATTTCTGACCAAAACTGGATTTGGGGACGGCCATCTAAAGCTGCGCTAATGATGTGACTGGCCAGATCTGCATGAAGTTCAACCCCGGAACGAATCCCCCCTTCTTGGAAACTATAGCCAAAGGGGGTAATGAAGCGGTCATTGAGACTTGCTGCTTTTCCACCAATGAGGACAATGCGATCGCGCATCAGATCGGGGGGGAGGCGATCGTCTAAAACATCACTGAGAGTTACTGTTTCAAATAATTGACAAGGCTGCTGGGAAAGCAAACAAAACCGAGAGCGAAAATTTAACATAATCTGATAGCCTCCGGTATCTGCATTCACATACCCGCCATCATTGGGTTGGAGGGGGCTAAAAATAGCTTTTCCCAAGCCTACCTTACCCCTGTGGGCATCAAGCATCTCTAATTTAACGCCCTCGTCTTGCAGGTAATCCAAAGCCAATCGAGTCCCCAATCCATAAAACGTTTTACCGCCACTATCGCGAACTGACAATAACATCCGTCTAATTTTGCCATCACCATCCAGAATCAAATCGGCTGCTGAAACTTGATTGAGTTCCTCTAAAACCGGGGAAGAGGCCACCGACTCTCCCAGGCGATCGCCCTCAATTTTGGCAATCCCAATTAAGTTTGGCGTATTTCTAGCGACCTCCACAAACTGCTGATAACCCGGTTCTACGGGCAAATCTCGATACAGATCCAAGCCGATCGCCCTAGGATTTTGGGACTGAATTTTCTCAATTAATTGAGTCAAAACTTGATCGGATAGGGGCCATTTTTTCATTTGCTGAATATCCGATTCGGTAATGCCTACAATTACAATTCTTTCATCCATCGGTTCTATGGGTCGCCAGCGGAAAAACTGGTCTAATGCTGCCCATTCTAACAGTTGGAATACTCCGATCATTCGCAATCCAATAACTGCTAATGCTATGCTCGGAGCAATCAGAATAACCCCTCTCCATTCTTCCCAATTTTGTTGGATTTTTTTCCACATATATAGCCAGAGGACTAAGGCTGACAACAATCAAAAATTGAAGACTCTAGAATTAAGGGGTCAATATCAGTGATTTGATCGTGCAAGAAACGATTCCATGTTTTTTGCAATTTATCATTGTTTGGATTCTTTTCCAATTGTTCATATAAAACACTCAAAGTATCGAACCAAATCCCTTCTTTAGCATAGGTAACTATCATTTCCATAACCGAAGAAGCATCTACTTTTTGCTGGAGGGTTTCATCCACTGCAATTTTTTTGATCCATCCGGAAGACGGAAAAGCAAAGGAAGGTTCACTGCCTGGAGTGACTTGGGGACATTGTAAGTATATTGCCCATTCATAATATTGGTCATTTTCTAAGTTCCCTTCCAAGGGAATTCTTATAATTCCCGGTTTTTGAGGAATATCAATCACCCGCTCATCAATAATTTGTCCATTGGGATAAGGTTGATTATCCGTGACAATAAATTCAATTTGAGTGGCCACCGTGTCCGGGATATAAACAAAAAAGTCAGGAGAAGGATCGACGGTTAAGCCATACTTAATACCTTGAATTGTTTTGGGGACTAATACGGTCACTGGCATTTCATGGGGTAAACATTTAGGGCCTCGACTGGCTCCACCAACTGTTTCACGGGGTGCCCCTTGACCTGGAGGCGGTTCAAAGTCAATTTGTAGCACTTCTTCTAAAAGGCGACTCCCTCCACCTACGGTTTCATTAGGTCTCCCAGCACCAGGGGGAGGTTCAAAATTGGGATCTGTGGGCAGTTGGGCAGAAGCTTGGGGGACAGAGAAGGCTCCAGTTAAAAAGGCCGCATAGCAGCTCAGGTAGATTAAGGTTTTAGAAAAAGGCTGAAACATGGTAGAGAGCGCTTTGCGCTGGTAAGGGGTAATGGGTCATGAGAAAACGCTATATAGCACTTTGTGCTAAAGAATAGGGAATAGCTTGTATGGCTTAGGGTCTAAGGCTTCAAGCTGTACTCCTCCAGAAGAGAGAAGTGCTATATATCTGGAAAATGAGTCAGAATATCTGGAAAATGAGTTCCCAGAGATGGCTCCTATTACTGTTATATCTTGTTGACTGACCCGCATCTGGACTCTCTGGAGTGCTGGGAGTATCTCCTTCAGAAGAAGGGTGTGATATCGTTAGGTTTGGTCAGGAGTTGAACAAAGGATACTACAACAATACAATGCCGAATTACTCCCTACTTACAAAGGTTTCGTATGTTATCGGGCCAATATTGATTATCGTTAGTCATATTGGATCGTTCATGGTTTTACTCACTGGCTTATCTTGGGGTGCGATCGCCTGGATTATTTTTTTATATTTCATCCGAATGCTGGCTACGACAGGCATTTACCATCGACTACTTACCCACAAAAGCTATCAAGCTAATCCTTTTATTCTCTGGTTAGGATGTATAGTCGGTGCATCGGCTGGACAAATGGGCCCAAGTTGGTGGAAAGCTCACCATCTCTGTCATCATCAATATGCCGAACAAGACCTCGATCCCCACTCTCCCCATGCACCCTATAAGGGAATGCGTGGATTTTATTGGTCTCAAGGGGGATGGTTGCTCTCTAAAAATTTCTTCCCTGCTCAACTACCGAGTGATGTGGAAAATAATCTTCCCTTAAGGATACTCGATCGCTTACATTTTCTGCCTCTGGTTGCCCTAGGAGTCGTTTCTTATGCGATCGGTGGTTGGGAATATTTGGGTGCGTTTTTCCTGAGTACTACCTTACTTTTCCATGGGGTACAAACAGTGAATTCATTTTGCCATATTACCGGCTCTGAATACTTTGAAACCAATGATTTGAGCCGCAATAATGGCTGGGTGGCGTTTCTCACGTTAGGGGAAGGCTGGCATAATCTTCATCATGCATTTCCTTCCTCAAGTCGCCATGGCATTATGCTCCGTGAAGATAAGGTGATTTATCTGCCCGATCCTACTTATGCATTTATTAAAATGCTAGAGTTTCTCAAGTTGGCTTCTAAACCGAGAATACCGAGTGAAACAGCGCTTTTGAAACGCTCGAAGAAGGAGACAGAGTTACCAGTTTTAGTGGAAACTTAGGTTAATTATTTCTTGATGAAGCAGTGCTTATAGCGCTTCAGGCTAGGAAAAAGTCTTGTTTTACAAGCTTTTTGAACATTAGAAGGGTAATATAACAAGGGGCTTAAGCCCCTTATCTCTCCTAACGAGGCTATTAATTATTTATAGACTTGCAAAGAAAACAGTAAAACGTAGTTTTCCCTATTCCCTATTCTCTAATCATAGAAATTGCCGTAAATCGAATTCCGGGGTGGATTCTTGGGGATGCTGGTGTTTGAGCAACATCAGGGGGAGATGATGAGTAATATCAATGATGCCGCGCAACTCATCTTGTAGGATTTGTAGCCCCCCATTGGCATAGTCTTCGAGGATTTGAATTTGACTGGCGATCGCCTCTTCAGAAGACAGGGAAAGCACGCTAACGTCCTCAGTTTTGGCGATCGCCAATAGGCGAATGGTGAGATCGTATCCCCGCGATCGAAAAATCTCCCAGGCAATGGGAGCGGGTTCCTTAGCAATAACATCATTCAGGGGAACCGCTTGATTACGGTGATATCCCAGAGTAGCCGCAAACATCACCACATCTGCATAGGTTTCAAACGGTGCATTATCTTCGTTAGATTCAACCAACCGCTTGACTAACTCTCCCTTATCCTTCGCTAATCGAATGCGGTATCCTGCCATCCTACCTCGTCCCAGATCGTTCTATGCTTTCTGAAAGCCTAAACCATGATCTTTGGCGTAACGTTCCATAAAGCGCATAAACCGATCCCACTTCGCCTCTCCTTCCATCACATACAAGGCTTCTACAGTCGTGGGTTTACCGTCAATAAACTTAGCTTTTACTTCCCGACTGACGATTTCCCCTTCTTCATCAATCAGATGTAACCCAGTGACTTCATCAGTATTGCCTTCCTTAAAAACGGTGGGATCGGAAAAAATAAATGTTGCTGTACCACTACTTTTATCTCTAGCACGGGTCAGACGTACTTCAGGAACATCTTTTTCTGTGATTCCTTTGGTTAACTGGATTTCTGCCATATTTTTGTGATTTAGGGTAATTCAAACGAATTAAAGGTGTCTTACTATCATGTCAGTACCAGGGAAGTTGTGCAACTATAGCACTTCGCGCTAGGGAATGGGGAAGAGGGAATAGGGAATAGAGAAAAACCCAGTATTCCCTATTCTCCAGTCTGTTGATAAAAGGGCTGGATTAATTCGGCTTTGACTCGCGATCGCTTTAATTCTCGCACTAAACGCTCGGCTTGATGGAGATAGAGCGGTTTCGGTAAAATTTGGGGCAGGTTATTCATCAACTCACGAGCGCCACTTAAACGATATCCAGACATCCGAGCAATGACATTAGCTCCATCAAAAGCCGAATCCTTAGTCAGTGCAGAATTGATGCGAACCTGCCAAGTCGGAGAGGCAATCGTTCCTTGTTCAATGCGTTTTAAGCCTTCAATCGAAGACAATACCACAATGCGATCGCCCACTGCTAACAGCAGATCGTCAGAAGGCATCAAGGTTGCCGTCTCTGGTGGGGTTTGATGAAGGACTACCACCACCCCATAGCCATAAGCTACTTCACTCATTAGTAATCCATGTAACGTATCAATCACTTCAATTTGATATTCCGTAACTAAAATTGTTTGATGATGATAGCGAAACAGACTAATAATATTTTCACCAAAAGCGGCTCCAGCAAATGCTTCTGCTGCAACTTCATAGGTTCCCAGAATTTGCACATTGGTCAATAAATGACTTAAATATCGGCTTAATCCTTGACCATATGTACCAATGACCAAATGACTGTGAGGATTTAACCGTCGAGCCATCAGTGCTATTTCCAGATTCAGCATTTCATTATCTGTAGTAATAATCACACTTTTAGCGGTCAATACATTGGCTTTAGTCAAAGCCTCAGTTAAGTTGCCAACAATTAGGGGAATACGAGGTAATACACTCTGGTCGAACTTGGGATTAAAAGGAATAGCCACTAGCCCTTGTTCTAAATTATCCAAGAAACCCGCAACTTGTTGACCCAGGCGATCGAGACCGACTAAGATTAAATGGTCGTCTTTAGGAATTGGAGGACGACGACGTAATAATTCAAATTTAGATGAAAGTAAGGCTTCAGTAAGCAGAGCATACAAAACTCCGACAAATGCCGTACCTAGCAATGTGAGGCTAAATGCAAATAGCTGTAAACCGGGAGGAATTTTAGTGACGGGTTCTAACTCACCAAACAATTCTCCATAATCTCCAAGTAAAAGAATTCCTGTTGCATAAAAGGCATAAAGCCAAGTTGTGTTGGGATAGTAAGACTTAAATAAAACCGTGCCGAGAATCAATAAAATAGTGACAATAATACCATTGATCGCAGCAACTTTTCGCACTCCTGTCATCAAAAAAATAGTCTTGAATTTTTCCCCTTGCAACTGCCAAAATTTAACATTCAAGAGTTGTTTATGCACCAAGTGACGAAATCTCGATCCCATGGTTTGAGGCGTTCCTTGCTCAGACCAATGTCTCCTGAATTTGGGGCCTTGTCGATCGGGAGTTAGAGAAAATTTTTCTACTACTTCCACATAAACTATGGTATCTCCTGGTTTCACCACATTCTGGGGATTCCACTGATAAAAATCCGGAACTAACCCCGGTCTAGGAAGATAAAATAGAACTCGTCGCTTAGTAGTATTGATGTCTTGAAGCGATCGCGTATTACACCATCGATGACCCTCTTCAAGTTCATGACTCATCACCTGTATACTCTGGCCATCTAACTCAAAAAAGCCCAAGGTTTCTGCACCTAAACCGGCTAAACCAAAAGCACTAGCGATCATTTGTGTCGGTTCAGCCGCAAAAAAGTTACCCAACTGTTCGCTCAAGAGTTGATTCAAATTATGGGCGGCAGAACGCACAACAATTCTGACATTTGGATTCAATTGGCGTACCGCTAAAGCAGTTTGGGCATTGACTTCTTCATTACTGGTGACAATTAAAACAGTTCGACAGGTTTGAATTTGAGCCTGTTCAAGAATATGCAGTTGCCGACAATCTCCTACAATCAAGGTATCTAATAATTCAGGAACTGTAGATAATTCCCACTGAGCAGGAGGACTTTGTTCAATAGCACGGACAACGACTCCAAAGTTTTTCAAGGCGATCGCACATTCTTGACCGAGACGACCTAAACCACAGATTAAAAAGCGATCGCCATTCGACTCTGGAGCATTCTCTTCTAATGGGGTATGTGAAAAGCTTGACATACTCTGAGTTCTCACATTTACAGGATTTCACCCACTTCTTGAATTGAATTCTTAGGCATTCTCTAGAAAGGAATATTATGTGAGCTACATTATAGTTAGCCTTAAGTATAAAGCCCGTAAAGCGATACGGTCTCTCTAACTTAGTATATAGATAAACTCAAACCGTAATGAAGATGAAACGTCGTGAACTCCTGCGTTGGGCAGCCGGAATTGCCTTCGGATGGGTAATTGGTAAAGGGATGATAGCTAATCCCTTTCAACCCTCCTTAAAAACTGATATCTCCAAGAATCATCTAACCTTTCCAGATGGAGGTTCTCCTTTGCTGCGGTTTATGTCTGTTGCTGATACCGGAACTGGGGCCGAGGGGCAATATGCAGTGTCCTCAGCAATGGTTCAGTACGCCCAAAAATTTCCCTGTGAATTGGTGGTTTTAGCGGGAGATAATATTTACAACAATGGTGAAATTGAAAAAATTAAAGCCGTTTTTGAAGACCCCTATCGCCCCTTGCTTGAACAGGGTGTTCCCTTTTACGCCTGTTTGGGAAATCACGATATTCGCACGGATAATGGTGTTCCTCAAACCCAATATCCTCTGTTCAATATGGGAGGAAAACGCTACTACAGTTTCCGTCGGGGCAGTGTGCAGTTTTGGGCTTTAGATACCAATTCTAATGCGGACTGGGTAAACCAATTACCTTGGTTAGAGCAAGAGTTAAGCCAATCCGATGCTCCTTGGAAAATTGTGTTTGGCCATCACCAAATCTATTCTTCTGCTCACTATGGATTAAACACCAAATTAATTGAAACTCTCACGCCCTTATTTCAAAAATATGGGGTGCAACTGTATATTAATGGCCACGAGCATGTCTATGAACGAACGTATGCGATTAATGGTACAACCTACCTCATCTGTGGAGCAGGGGCAGGAGTGCGGGATGTCGGTCGTTCAGCATGGACAGCTCATTCTGCTTCTCGTCTGAGTTTTGCCGCCTATGAGGTCTATGAGGATCGCATCCTTGTCCAAGCAATAGGTACGGATCATCAAGTGTTTGATCGGGGGGTAATAGGAATGGGTAATGGGTAATGACGGTTCTCTATGTCTCCCTAATTTAGCTCAAGAAAGAGCATCCTGTTGAGCACTCAAGAGTTGCTCAATTCCTACTTCTGCCCTATCTAGCATCTGATTGAGTTGGTGACGGTTAAAGCTGCCCTGTTCGGCGGTTCCTTGGACTTCGATCGCCTCTAGGCGATCGTTCATAACCACGTTAAAATCGACTTGGGCAATGACATCTTCTTCGTAGCACAAGTCTAAATAGGGTTCGCCTTCGAGTAATCCAACAGAGACAGCCGCGACTCGATGACGTAAAGGAGACTGGGTTAATTTACCTTGTGCTAGTAATTGATTAATGGCATCCACTACAGCCACATATCCCCCAGTAATGGAGGCGGTACGAGTGCCTGCATCTGCTTGCAGGACATCAGCATCGACGGTTAGGGTGCGCTCACCTAACTGTTCTAAGTCCAAAGATGCTCTTAAACTGCGTCCAATTAACCGTTGAATTTCTTGTGTGCGCCCTGATAATTTCAAGAGTTCCCTGGGGTGGCGCTGGGGGGTGGCGTTGGGAAGCATTCGATATTCTGCGGTGAGCCATCCTTTCCCCGTTCCTTCTAAAAATTTGGGTACACTCTCTTGTACAGATACGGTACACAAGACTTGAGTATCGCCAAAACTGGTGAGGACTGAACCCCAAGCAAACTTGGTGAAACCGCGTTCAAACCGAATGGGACGGAGCTGATCCGGTTGACGACCATCAGGACGGGGTAGAGCCATAATATCTTAATGTTCCCTGGAATTTGCTATCAGTCGAGTTTGCAGTTCGGCCAGCACTTGGTCTTGGGATTGATTCCCATTGACGGTGAGTAGTCGCTGACGTTTGTCATAATAATCCAGAATGGGGACAGTCCGAGTTTGAAACAGTTCAATCCGTCGTTCGATTAAGTGGGGCAGATCTTCAGATTCACCCATGGCTAACCGCCTTTCCATCATTACTGGTTCTGAGGTATCTAGGAAGATAGCCCAGTTGAGTTGTTGCTGTAGCTCATCAAGTAAAAAATCGAGTTCTTCGGCTTGGAATGCGGTGCGAGGATAACCTTCTAGGAGCCATCCAGTGCTGGTATCGGCTTGTAGGAGGCGATCGCGGATAAAAGTAATTAAAATCGGATCGGGTACAAATTCTGCCCGTTCTACATAGGGTTGGCATTGTACACCTAATTCGGTTTGCTCGGCGATCGCCCTTTTCAGAATCGCTCCCATGGACACTAACGGAATCTGGAAGCGATCGCACAAACCCCTTGCTTGTGTACTTTTCCCCGCACCCGGGCCGCCCAAAATCACCAATCTCAAGGTTCTTCTCCTCCCCAACTCGTCTTTAGTAGACCAGAGTACCAAATAACCTTAGCCCATCGCGAGGCGATCGCTAGGCTGACGAGGTGGGGTTTGGGTAAACAGATTTGGGTTTTCGTCACGCTCAAGTCCAAAGATGTTTTGGATGCTGGCAAGGGTTGTAAAGCTGCTGTAAGACAGGGGAGACTCGGTTTTTTTTCGATTTGTTAGGTTAGATCTCATTCATAACGTCCTGGTATTCTCGATCGCTCAGTAGTTTTGGGTTGACTGTGGGCATTTCGGAGTCAGCCGAAAAGAAAGGAGTCTGTTTGTAGCTGCCATCAATTCGTGCCCTCAAAATTCTAGCCATATTTCGGGCGATCGTTGCGACAAGCCCTACTGGCTTTGGTTTTGGCTCCCCTTTGGCAGATTTGGTGTGAACGTAGCTGCATACTCGACCAAAGGAATTATCCAGTGTTACTTCAGACGATTCTAAACAGTTATGGACAAGACCAACGAAAGACATCTTATAGCTTGGGAGGGTATTTCCAATTGGTGTTTTGCAACAGCTAGTATACCAACGCAACAGGCCGGTTTCCGTAAGGCGCATACAGGCTAAGACTTCAGTCCCTTGAGTCAAAGAGACATTTTTGGGGAGCGTCTGAATAATGTCTGTTCCACCCTGATGATCGAGAATTTCACTACTTCTTCCTAAGAAGTGAGCAAATGCCTGACAGTCCCGACAATAACAAATAACCCGATTAGCACGATTAACATTGGCAACACTCCCCTGAAGACAACCACATCTACACCGTATCGGATGGCTCATTTTGCTATTTCCTCACTCGAAGATTTAGCCCCAGGATACCCTATTTGCTTGAGCTGGAGGAATTGATTATGGTTGTGCCTTGCTCATAAAATTCCATCGGGTAACTGTTGAAACGATGGGATACCCTCATAGGGATCATGCCAAGTTGCTTTAGACTCAATATTTACATGAGCCGAAGGACGAAAGTCTATATATGTATCTACTGTGGAAAGAACAATACTTAGATATATCGATTTATCTTGGGCATAATTCATTAGCCTTGTTCCGCAGTGCGAGCAAAATGCTCTAAATCCACCCAAATCATTTTTGTGTTCTTTTAGTAAATTTTCACCTTTTGTGATTTTAAGTGTATCTCCTTTGCCAAAAGTCAGCGTAGCAAATGCAGAACCATGAGCCTTTCTACAGAAAGAACAGTGACAGTTGAATGTTTTTTCCGGAATGAGTTCTACTTCGTATTCAATCTGACCACAAAGACAGCTACCTTTTACCATTTTTTCTGAGAACATAACTATTAATCAATATCGTATCACAAGGAATCATCCACAAAATGAGGACGGGTAATATCCGTCTTCTATCACTCTAATCAAACGATTATTTCTCCGGGGATGAAAAGCTTCATTGATCAATCCTTCACCTTGAATCTAAGGCTACGTTTGACTTTGAGTATTGCTGCCTTGCCCTTCCTTGAGTCTGGAGCCATTCATTTCTAAAAAGACTTGACACTATACCGTCTGGACGGTATAGTGATTTTATAGATGAATTCTTGCTATTGGTAATCCAGCCTTTAACCCAGTGCGGCTTGCCTATAAAGGAGTGAATTACATATATTATCCACACCCGGTTTTGAGGCTATTGCTATGGCAGTCGATCAAAAGTCAAAAGCGCGATTGGCAACTCGTGAAAAAATTTTGCACGCTGCGAGTCAAGTCATCCTGAATAAGGGTGTGGAAGCATTAACCCTTGATGCAGTTGCTCGACAAGCAGAAGTTAGCAAAGGAGGATTGCTCTATCACTTTCCGAATAAGAATGCATTGATTATTAATTTGGGTGAGCAACTGCTGCAAAATTTTGAAGCAGCTCTACAGCATGAGTTTGAACAAGATGATGCACCGGGAACGCCGGGACAGTGGCTCAGAGCTTATGTCCGTTCTACGGAACGAATAAGTCAAGAATCCCTTGCCTTGTTCGCCCGTTTATCATCCATCCTTGTCGAAATACCACCTGAACTATTGCAGTATTTTGCAGCTTATGAAGAGCGGTTTAATCAACATCTTGAAGCCGACGGACTCGATCCAGTACAGGCCAGGATTATTCAGTTAGCTATTGATGGACTGTGGTTTTCAGAAGTCTTTCAAATGCTTGTACCCCATGCAGAAATGCGCGATCGCGTTGTGGAAACCTTATTAACGATGACGCGCTCTCTTCCATCGACCGATTAAGTCAATATTGACAACCTCTAACAGTCAACTGACTTGCTGATTTTGGGAAGTTTCATATCGTTTCAATCCAATTTTAAGGAGATTTTTCATGCAAGGTCATCACATGCAAGACGCAACTCAAAGTCCGGCAAAAGCGATCGTGAATGCGGATATTGTTCCTCTGAAACCATCCGATTTTACAATTGCATCAGAGTATCTTGCAGCCGCATTCAGCCAAGATCCTATGATCGGTTATTTTTTGCCGCAAGAAACGGCAGCCAAGAAAAGGGCGCTTCAGCACTTTAGCCGATCCTTTCTCAACTTCGCGCAGCTATACGGTCACATTTATACTACTGTTGACGATCCCAAAGGAGTCGCCATTTGGTTGCCTCCAGAAGCATTTGATATTTCGCTGCCACAGCTCTGGCAGGTGCTAACATCGGGACTCATGATCAGTCCATTGTATATGCGTTGGAGTCGGATACAGGAATTTGTGGCATTCTTCAACACGCAGATTCAAATGCATGACCAGCTTTCTCCAGAACCTCATTGGTATTTAGGAATGCTAGGCGTTTCGCCAAAATGCCAGGGACAAGGAATTGGAGGAATGCTGCTTCAGCCAATCTTGGAAGAATCAGATCGCACCAAGATGCCTTGTTATTTAGAAACGACTACTCCCGGAGCCGTACGGTTCTATGAGCGACATGGGTTTGAAGTGGTTCACCAAGGAATGTTTGCCGATCGCCAGTATTGGTCAATGAAACGCTATCCCCAAAGCTTATCTTGATCGGAACCATATTTCTAATGATGGCGATCGCGACATCATTATCGATCTAGAAGAAACAAGTGTCTGTAAGTCAGTTTAGTGAGTTACGCAGGAGCAAAGTTATACATCTATTGATCGACTTCTCTCCTGCTAATTCCTCTTCTGTCACTTTCCAGTTTCAATTAATAAGAAATGCGATTTCAATTTAACAATAAATTGTAAGAGTTTGAGACTAGAACGACCCTTGAGAGTTGTAACATTAATTAAAGTTCTGGTTGTTCATCGGCTAGAGCTTGACGGACTTTCTGAAAATCCATAGCTCCAGCAATGCGAATGCCTTCGGGGGTGGCGTAGGCGACCTCTGGATAAGGTTTAGGCAAGGAATGTTGGGGGGCTCTGGCAACTTGACCGGCAATGCGGACTTGAGTCGGCTCCATATCTAAAGCCATGATCACACATTCTGGGTTCCCGATCGCTCCTGCATGAGCAACTCCTCGCAGTCTTCCCCAGATCAGGATATCACCATCGGCAACAATAGAGGCTCCAGGATTAACATCCCCTTGGATAATTACAGTTCCTTTATGGCGAATTTCCACACCTGATCGCAACGTCGTCTGTAAATAGAGGGGTTCTTCTTGCAGTTGTAGGGGTTGGGAGGGAGCCGACTTGAGGGGATCGGTGCGGGTAACCTGTTGCACCGAATAGCCACAGGTGGCGGCTGCTACAGCAGTTTGGCGGCGTTGAGTTTCCACCTGTTCTAATTGAAGTTGGGATTGTTTTAGGATATCAGCGATCGCCTGAAGTTGGCGCATATCCAATAAACGGTCTTCGGCGATTAAATGAACCGGTACATTCGATTCTCGCAGGCGATCACTGCCTTTGAGCAACACCTGAATTTGTTGAAACAACTCCGTCCAAGTACAACTTAATTCTCCCTCTGGGGGTAAAATCAACTTAAAATGAGTATCTTGGGATTTCAACTTTACCGGAATATCTTTGAGCGAGCGCTGTTCCGGGGACGACTCTGGGTCAAATTCTGCACCTTGGCTTCCCTCGGCAACCCCCTCTAGAGGTTGAACCTCTTGCTGTGGAGTTTCTTGGAGGAGTGCAGGCGGTTCTGAAGCCACAGCATCAACGGGTTGATCCGGAGTCCCCTCTGAAGGAGCCGCATCTAAGCTGACAGCAAAAGTTAAGGAAGCAGGAGAAACAGAAGATTCAGGCATGAGCGATCGCACTTTTGGCATTGCTTTTAATGCATTATATAGCGCCCGGTGCTAGTCATTATCAAAACTTAACTCATGTCCACCCAGGTGATTGTTGACAGGCAAACCGATGCAGAACTGTGTTCCTTCACCGAGTTCTGACTTGACTTCCAATGTTCCTCCATGGGTTGCAACCACAATTTGGTGAGAGATCGCCATCCCTAGACCCGTTCCTTTTCCTATGGGTTTGGTTGTAAAAAAGGGATCGAATATTTTCGCTAACGTCTCTCGATCCATGCCCATCCCATTATCGCTGATTACTATTTTTACCGTTCGTGCATCGACCACTTCCGTGCGAATTTCGATCCGGGGATTTATCGAATTTGAAACCGAGGGAAATGCATCAATAGCATTACCTAAAATATGATAAAAAACCTGATTAATTTGAGAAGCATAACAACTAATTATCGGCAAACGTCCATACTCCTTGAACACTTCAATATTCCCATAAAAAGTATCTCGCAGCCTATTTTGCAACAATATAATTGTATGTGCGACTCGTTCAGTCCAAAAGTGGAAGGTATAAACCCCAAAAGCGTAGGACTGGCAAGAGATTCTGATTGACTCGAATCGGGGCTAGGTTCAGAACGAAATCAGGATACTGATAAAAGCTAACACCTAAAAACCCCCAGGATGAAACGACTAAAAGCAGAAATGTAATAAATCGTAACATCCCTCTTGACAACTAAGAGATTGTTCCCAACCGGTGGGAGCGTCTGGACTTCACTTCCTATTAAGGAAGTAGGCGATAAGCCAAAACCCCTAGTTTTATGTCTCATAAGCATAGGATTAAAGCGGGGTTTAACGGGGAATTCGTCACTAGCCAAAGTGATAAGTCACTCCTCTAGGCAACTAACAATGGTAAGCGAAAGCGAACTATCATCTTGAACCCTCACAATTATTAAGTAGTGAAATTGGCTGATACACTGCGTTCAAAAGGGCAAAGGGAAAAGATAGGCATTTATACATATGACCTACAAAGACAGGAAAAAATGGGTATTTTACCTGTTAAGGAGTCCCAAAGTACCTTGGGGGAAAGATAGTACCTAAAGTTAGAAAACCCAATCTCTCGGAACGAAGTAACTCAATAGATGCTCCCGTCAAAGGTCGATAAAACGGGTAGTGACAAATGTAAGCGCAAGGTCTATTGAGGTGAGATGGAGTAAGAAGCTAACGCCCATTTGTAATGAATGTGGATAAGCTGACGTACTTCGGCTTAATCAGAAAGTAAAGTGGTAAGTAGCAATGCAAACGCCGATAGCGAGTTTAAAGACTACGAACAATGGATGGAATTCTATCTCCTGGAATAAAGTACAGAGGAAAGTATTCAAGTTGCAAAAATCAATTTACAAAGCGGTTAAATCGGGACAGAAAGCTAAAGCCTGGAAACTCCAGAAAATACTGTCAAAATCGTATTACGCTCGACTCTTAGCAGTTCGGAAAGTTTCACAGGACAATCAAGGAAAGAAAACTGCTGGGATTGATGGGGTCAAATCTATCTCTCCTAAACAACGACTAGAATTGGTTGACCAATTGAGAAACACCTACAGAGCCAAACCACTCAGAAGGGTATGGATTCCCAAACCTGGAAGAGATGAAAAACGCCCGTTAGGAATCCCAACTATTAAAGATAGAGCTATGCAAGCAGTGGTCAAAATGGCGCTTGAACCTTACTGGGAAGCCAAATTTGAAGGTACATCTTACGGATTTAGACCCGGTAGGTCAGCCCACGATGCAATTGGTAGAATATATACCAAAATCAATACGCAACCCTGTTACGCACTTGATGCGGACATTACCAAATGCTTTGATAGAATTGACCACTCAAGACTACTGTCCAAAATGGAATGTCCTCACTCTCTCAAACAGCACATCAAAGGCTGGTTAAAAGCAGGGGTATTGGATAAAGGCGTATTTGAGAACACGGAAACAGGAACACCGCAAGGTGGGGTCATCTCCCCCCTGTTAGCCAACATCGCATTGGATGGAATGATTAGGGAAGTTGAGGAGGTGTTTCCCAATTCTCGTAGCAGAAATGGCAAGCTAATCCAACGCTACAGACCAAAAATCATCAGATACGCCGATGACTTTGTAGTTCTCCATAAAAAACTCGAAGTCATTCAACAATGCAAGATTGCCATTTCTAATTGGTTAAAACAAGTGGGACTAGAACTAAAACCAGAAAAGACTCGAATCTGTCACACTTTGAACGCAATCATGGTTGATGGAAAAGAAGAAAAACCTGGATTTAATTTCTTAGGATTCAACATCAGACAATACCCAGTTGGAAAACATAAGTCAGGGAAAACAGGAGGCTCGAACTCTACAATATTGGGGTTCAAAACTATCATAAAACCCTCACAAAAGGCAATCAAAGCCCATAGGGAGGCAATCAAGTCAATCATTAAGAGAGACAAGACAACCCCCCAATCTGGATTAATAAAACACCTCAATCCGGTCATCAAAGGATGGTGCAATTACTTCAGTGGAGTCTCATCCAAAGAGACCTTCTCAATAGAAGATCACATCATGTGGCTAAGACTTAGGGCATGGACAGTAAGCAGAACCGGTAAAGCTAACTACCAAAAGCTGAGGAAATACTTCAGTCACGGAAAAAACGGGATATGGACGTTTCAAACTAGGAAAGAAGGATATCGCCTTTTTTCCCATGCAGAAACCCCCATAAAACGTCATACATTAGTTAGACCGGATAAATCCCCATACGATGGCGATTGGACATACTGGAGTAAACGCAGGGGTCAATATATTGGAACTCCTACAAGAGTTGCCAAACTCCTGAAGAAACAGAAAGGCAAATGTAACTTCTGTGGGATGTATTTCATAGATACAGACCTAGCTGAAGTAGACCATATCATCCCCAAATCCCTTGGAGGCAAGGATGAATACAAAAACCTTCAACTGTTACATACAGCGCTTCGCGCTGTTATGAGGTACAGTAACAACAATGAGCAAACCAATTTCTTAAATGTTTCGGATTAATTAAGTCAAGGGCTACAGCCAGAAGAGTATCAATCATAGCGGGAGTAGTCGCCGCAAA
>NZ_JAGHZN010000057.1:0-29574 GCF_017746735.1 Roseofilum sp. Guam
GTTCTTGAATCGCTACTTTTCCTGTCATTTTTGAGCGCTTTTTTCTGTAATTACAGGTAAAATAGTATCCTGAATCTGCTCTTGAAGCGATCGCGTTCTGATTCCCACCATCAATGAACCGGCGGTATTAAAAGGACTCTCAGAGGCGGTGCAACTCATCCGTGAAGAGCGCCCCATCTTCCCATTGAGGTGGTGCACTGTCGCTATCGAGGGCGGTTAGCTGTGGCCAAACAAGCGGATGAAATGCTAGACCCTAAATCCTTTTAGGGTTTAGGAGATTAGCTCCAGGTCTGGCGATCACCATTTGCCCCCTTTACCGACCCTAAAAGTTTCCCCATTAGAAATGCTGGCGTAACTTCAAAGACCTTCGTTAACTTCCGTTGCACTCGTTTTTACATTCAACACTTCTGACAGTAATTAACTAAAATTTCTAGACAATTACTAATCGCCCCTAAATGGGCAATTTCATAGCCATGGGTATTCTGAGTCGGGAAGCCTAAACAGGCTCCACGGCCGATATGACCGAGTTTCATCGCAATGGATGCATCACTGCCAAAACCACTTAAAACAGCTCGTTGGATGGGAATTTGTGTGGCTTCAGCCGCTTTTTGTAATTGCTGATTTAAATCTTCATCGTAGAGACCATAACTATCTTGGGAAAGTAGAACTGGAGCTACGCCGTCAGTGATGGGATATTCTGGCGCTAAAGGACAAATTTCTAGGGCAATTAAGGCTTCTAACTGATGACGTTGACTGAAAAATAAGGCTCCGATCGCGCCCACTTCTTCCTTGGCTGAAGCAACTAAATAGACATCTATGGGAGGTTCTTTAACGCGCTCGGCCAGACCCAAGAGAATGGCCACTGAAGCCTTATTATCTAAGGTATAACTGGCAATATAATCATTTAATCGGATGGCTCGCTTACGGTGTTTTCCGACAACTACACGAGTTCCTGGACGCACCCCAACCTCCCGTAACGCCTCCTTACTGAGTTTGGTTTCTATCCAAACTTTTTCCCACTCTACTGGTTTAGTTTCCTGCTGTACCTTTTGGGGGGACTCATGGGAAACATGGCGAGAGCCAAAACTGAGGATACCCGAAATGGTCTGGCGATCGCCTAAAATATCCACAATCCCTTCCCCATATACCCAAGGAAACGAGCCTCCAAGTCGAGCCACCTCTAACCGTCCCTCCGGTTTGATTCGCTTGACAATCGCACCAATTTCATCTTTATGGGCCGTAATGGCGATCGCTCGGCTCGAATCTTGACCCGGAATTTTGGCAATTACATTATCTGCCAAATCCACTTCTGGCTTCACTCCCAGACGCTCAAACTCGTCTAAGAGAAACGCATTCATCTCCCCTTCTACTCCACTTGGAGAATGGAGCATTACCAGATCTTCAATCCGTTTAAACCAGCCATCCCAATCCATTGATCCGAGTCCTATCGTATTTGTATTGCATTAAATCATCTCATTCTGCGTCTTCCCCTGTTCCCCTATCTTCCTCTCTCCTGCTCTTTCATAAATCCACTATAGGCTTCCATACTATGCTCGCTCAGATCTAAGCCCTCTAATTCTTCCATTGGACTCACTCGTATCCCCACGGTAAAACTCAAGGTCAACCATAACAGCAAACTAAAGGCAATCATGGCAAATCCAACAGCTAATACCCCTAACAATTGATTCAACAACTGAGAATAACCGCCCCCAAAAAACAATCCCGCCAACGGCCCCCCAACGTCACTATACCAAGGATAAACATCGGGTCCTATACTAAATAATCCCAGGGCCAATGTTCCCCAAATCCCACAGACCAAATGGACAGAAAGCGCTCCTACTGGATCATCAATGTGCCATTGTTCCAAATACACTACGGAAAATACAACAATGGTTCCAGAGATGACTCCAATGGCGATCGCACTCACTATATTGATATAAGCACAAGAAGCCGTAACTGCTACTAAGCCCGCCAAGATGCCATTAATAATCATCGTCAGATCGGGCTTGCCAAAATAGCGCCAAGAAACCAAGGTTGCCATCACTCCACTGGCAGCGGCTGCCATATTTGTCGTCAGAAGAATATGGGTAATGGCTTCCGGATCGGCTGTTAATGTTGAACCGGGATTAAACCCAAACCATCCCAACCATAGAATCAGACAACCGAGGGTAGAAATCGCTAAATTATGGCCGGGAATAGCAGCAATTTGTCCATCTGGATATTTATCCATCCGGGGCCCTAATAAAACTGCCCCCATAAAAGCCCCCCATCCTCCCACAGAATGCACGACAGTCGATCCAGCAAAATCCCAAAAGCCCAGTTGGG
Organism: Roseofilum sp. Guam; assembly: GCF_017746735.1. Classification (NCBI taxonomy): domain Bacteria; kingdom Bacillati; phylum Cyanobacteriota; class Cyanophyceae; order Desertifilales; family Desertifilaceae; genus Roseofilum; species Roseofilum sp. Guam. Next base: position 2,326 of record NZ_JAGHZN010000057.1, read on the forward strand.
AGAGCCATCCATCCCCCCAGATCCAATGGCCAATGATGCCGTAAGCCAATCCTACTAAGCCCAAACTAAAGAGAACAAAAGCGGCAAATTTAATCCGTTCAGCCACGGCTCCAGACACAATGGTAGCGGCAGTACCTGCAAAGGCCAGTTGAAAGAAAAATTTAGCGTTTAGGGGAATAGCAGCCCAATCTAAGGAACGATAGATCCCTTGATAGGCTTCTGCCACGGCTGGACTATTGTCCGGCCCACTTAAGAAAAACCCATGCAGTCCGATAAAGGAATTGCCATCACCAAACATTAAGGCAAAGCCAGTAGCCCAAAAGGCAAGAGAGGATAAGGCGAATACAATCAGATTTTTTGCTAAAATGTTGACAGCGCTTTTATGGCGGCAAAAGCCAGTTTCTAGCATGGCAAAGCCAGCATTCATAAAAAACACCAGCACTCCAGCAAATATTACCCATAGGGTATTGAGCGCAATTTGGATTTGATCGGGGATGCCATCATTGACCATGCTTGGGGTTTGGACTTCGGCGATCGCCTGCCCGGCCCAGGGAATTAAAGCTATCATGACTCCCAAACTGGCCCACAACCAGAGTGAGTATCCCTTAATGCTTATTTGGGTTGGATTTGCCTTTTTTAAGACCTTGAGTTTCAATCCTGAATAGTGTTTTTTCATTTCTTAAATATACGGATTTTGGGTAAACATTTTAAGTGCCATTGACAACCGTACAAAAGGAGTTATCTTCTCGTATTAGAGAACTCCTATGGCAAAAGTTTATCAAACTTAATGATACAAACGTAGATTGTGCCTGAAAGATCCGATTCTTAAATGAATTAAATGATACAGAAATTTTCTTTTGTTTTCTGCTATACCAAGCTTAAGAAAATCCTTAAAGGCAATTAATCAAAAATTAAATTATAAATTTAGCTTATAGTTTTGATTTGCTCCATCCTACTCTAAATCCAGTTGTCTAATCCTTCCATGACTAATCCAAGAGCGACCATTCTTCTGTGTCAACCCTGCGATTTCCAACGCTGGGTATGGCAAAGAGTATTAAGAAGCCAAAACTTGGCAGTCATCTTAACTGCCGATGCAACCCACCTATTGAAAATGCTAGAAGAGACCCGATCTAGTGGTAACCGAAAACCGGCGATCATTCTCATTGATCGCCAAACTCCGGATTTGCAGCTAGAGGAATTCTGTCTCTTGTGCCAAGAGAACTACGCAGAAATACCTGTAATTCTTTTAGAAAGCACAGATTCTGAAGTGAGTCATTACCAACGTCAAGCAGCGATCGCCTATGGCGCGATCGATATTCTACCGCCCTTTGAAGCCGATACCCTAGCCCTCAAAGTGATTGCTGGCATTAAAAAAGTATTATCCGCTCTAGGAGGATTAATTATTCACAACGATCCTCTGGTTTCCTGTTTGCTGGCCTTAAAACAAGATATGGAAAACGCCCAATCCTTATCTACTCCATCCGTAGCAGGTTCCCTCAATAATCACGATGTCTTTGAGTATCCGGCTGACTCTTTTTCAGTATCGGAAGTCAATAGAGAGGCTCCTGTTCCTCTACAACCTGTACCCTCTGTAGGTCCCCCAGGAGAAAATTCCTCAAAAAAAGCCCGTCACAAACGAGTCTATCGAGGCAGAGTCTATTAGGGACGTTAGAAGTGTCTACTCGATTGTTTTATCTAAAATGGTGCATTGAAAAAGAAGGGGGATAGGGAGAGGAAATGACCCATACACTTTCCTGTGTCGTAGTGCTTTAGCGCTCTGAACATTTGAGCGCTTTATATTCACAAAAATACCTAAATTTTTCACCTTTACTGAAGAGTTGAATATGGCTTCATATATAGAACTTTGCACTAGGCAATAGGCAATAGGCAATAGAAAATGTCCTCACTCTCCCTTTCGCTGCGAGAAGACTGCATTCAAGTCTATTGAGCAACAACGCTGGGAGAATTATACGCTCTGCTGGTGGCGAAGCCATACTGAAGGGACTATAGTGCTTCGCGCTAGGCAATAGGCAATAGCTTGTATAGCTTAGGTTCTAAGGCTTTAAGCTGTACCTCATAGAAGAGAGAAACGCTATAGACGAGCATCAGGATGAAAGCCGGGCAATCTTCGGAGTACTCTTCGAGAAGTAGCTTCGCGTCTACAATACCTCCAAGATCGAAACAATTGCCAGAACTGACTAGAATTCGATACAATCATTATCCACATCAAATTCGGGGCGGGTAAATACACAGCACTCTCTGGATTCACTTGTCCCGACAGAAAGCAAAACCCCTGCCAACATCCAGCAGTAATTGATACGAAATCTTATCGATCAATAGGGATATGATGTCTGCATCGCTGAGTTGACCAGCTCCTGGCGCACCAAAAGCACGCAGCGTCAGAAACTCCCAATCCAAAAATACCTTTGATGAATCCCATGGACAGAATTTTAACTCAAGATCAACTGCATCCACTAACTGGTTCTTCCGACCTGGGGACTTCAGGACGAGAAGAAAAAGTTTTACGCCAACTCACAGAAGAACGAGATGCTTGTGGGGTGGGAGTCATTGCCCATCCCCAATGCATTGCCAGCCATGATTTAATAACCAAAGCTTTATCGGGTTTAACCTGTCTCGAACATCGGGGAGGTTGTAGCGCTGATAGAGACTCTGGAGATGGGGCGGGGGTAATGACCGGTATTCCCTGGGACTTATTCCAAGACTGGAGTCAGACAGAAGGCATTACGCTACCGAGTCCTAGCCATATGGGAGTGGCGATGGTCTTTTTACCCCAAGATGGATCGGCCCGCAACAAAGCCAAAGCCTTATTTGAACAACATCTAAAAGAAGAAGGGTTGAAGCCACTGGGATGGCGCGTGGTTCCAGTTAACTTGGAGATTTTAGGGCCCCAAGCACGGGAAAATGAACCGCAAATTGAGCAATTATTGGTTGAGTCTCCCAATCTATCGGGACAGGAGTTAGAGCGCCTGTTGTATTTAACCCGGAAGAAAACCCATTTAGATGCCGATCGCTCTGGAGTCGAGATCTACATTGTTTCCTTTTCTACCCGCCAAATTCTCTACAAAGGCATGGTGCGCTCGGTTATCTTAGGAGATTTTTATCGGGATCTCAAAAATCCGCTCTATACCAGTAGTTATGCTATTTTTCACCGTAGATTCAGTACAAACACGATGCCCAGATGGTCGTTAGCCCAACCCCTAAGGATGTTGGGGCATAACGGGGAAATTAACACCCTCTTGGGCAATTTGAACTGGATGCGGACTCGCGAAGTCGAATTCACCTCACCCGTATGGGGCGATCGCCTCAAAGAACTACTTCCTCTGACGAACCGCAGCGCCTCCGACTCTGCTAACCTCGATAATGTCTTCGAGTTGATGGTACTCTCCGGACGCACCCCCATGGAAGCCTTAATGATCCTAGTTCCAGAAGCCTTCCACAATCAACCCGCTTTAGACGATCATCAAGAAATTATCGACTTTTACGAATACTATGCGGGCATCCAAGAACCCTGGGATGGCCCAGCCCTATTGGTATTTAGCGATGGTCGCACTGTGGGAGCAGCCCTAGACCGCAATGGTTTGCGCCCAGCTCGCTACAGTTTAACCAAAGATGGCTATATTGTGATTGCTTCGGAAACCGGTAGTATTCTCCTGGATGAATCCGAAGTTATCGAAAAAGGTCGCTTAGGCCCGGGACAAATGATGGCCATTGACCTGGAAAATCACCAGGTACTGCACAACTGGGAAATTAAACAACAGGTCGCCAGTCAATATCCCTATGGGGAATGGCTGAAAGCAGGAACCCACGATCTTGCTGAACTGCCTTGGGATACTCACCTAAACCTAGACGAGAAAACTCTGCTCACTTCCCAAACTGCTTTTGGCTATACCTCGGAAGATGTGGAAATGGTGGTACAGTCCATGGCAGAACTGGGCAAAGAGCCAACTTTCTGCATGGGGGATGATATTCCCTTAGCAGTCCTGTCCCAGAAACCCCATGTGCTGTATGACTACTTTAAGCAGCGCTTTGCTCAGGTCACCAATCCCCCCATTGACCCCCTGCGGGAAAAATTGGTGATGTCTCTGCAAATTCGTTTAGGCGACCATCCTAACCTGCTCGATCCCCAGTCCCGGAAAACGACCCAGTTGCGTCTGCCGACACCGATTTTAAGTGAGGCGGAGTTATCAACGCTGGAACATTCCCTACTCAAAGCACGGGAAGTTTCCACATTGTATCCGGTGGGAGAATCTCTTAAGGTTGCTATTGACCAACTGTGCGATCGCGTAGATACCGCAGTCAGAGAAGGGGCGAAAGTGGTTGTTCTCACAGACCGCAACATTACGCCCGACCAAACCTATATTTCTCCCCTAGTCGCAACCGGTGCAGTTCACTACCATTTGATTCGCAATAAATTGCGCTGTGAAACCTCCATTGTGATCGATACAGCTCAATGTTGGAGTACCCATCATGTGGCCTGTTTAGTCGGCTATGGTGCGTCGGCAGTGTGTCCCTATCTGGCTTTGGAAACCGTGCGTCATTGGTGGAGCAGCGATCGCACCCAAGGGTTCATGGAGCGCGGCAAACTGCCCAAGATCTCCATGGAACAAGCTTTAGATAACTACCGCCATGCGATCGAGTTAGGACTGCTGAAAATCCTCTCTAAAATGGGGATTTCTCTACTCTCTTCGTATCATGGGGCACAGATTTTTGAGGCGATCGGTATTGGTGAAGAGTTGTTGGATCTAGCCTTTGAAGGAACCGTATCGCGAGTCGGTGGCCTATCTCTGGATGAGTTAGCCCAAGAAACTCTACAATTTCATGCCAAGGCGTTCCCAGAACTTGAAGGCAAAAAACTGGAAAATCGCGGTTTTGTCCAGTATCGCACCGGTCTAGAATATCACATGAATTCTCCGGAAATGTCCAAGGCATTGCATAAGGCAGTGAAAAATGGAACGGATGGATATGACCATTACGAGTTGTACCAAAAAATGCTGCAAGAGCGTCCCCCTTGCGCCTTGCGGGATTTACTGGAGTTCCGCCCCAATACTCAATCTATTCCCCTCGAAGAAGTAGAACCCGTCGAAAACATTGTCAAACGGTTCTGTACCGGAGGAATGTCTCTAGGAGCCTTGGGACGGGAAGCTCATGAAACTTTGGCGATCGCCATGAACCGTCTGGGTGGTAAATCGAACTCTGGAGAAGGAGGCGAAGATCCCTTGCGCTATACCGTCCTTCATGATGTCGATGGTGAAGGAAATAGTGCTAGTTTTGCCCACCTCAAGGGTCTGCAAGCTGGAGATACCGCCAGCAGTGCCATTAAACAGGTAGCTTCGGGGCGCTTTGGCGTGACTCCTGAATACCTGATGAATGGCAAACAGATTGAGATTAAGATGGCGCAAGGAGCCAAACCCGGAGAAGGGGGGCAACTGCCCGGTAAAAAGGTGAGTCCCTATATCGCCATGTTGCGCAGATCAAAACCCGGTGTACCTCTGATTTCTCCTCCTCCCCACCACGATATTTATTCCATTGAAGACTTAGCACAGCTTATTTTTGACCTGCATCAAATTAATCCCAATGCAGGCGTGAGTGTCAAACTGGTGTCAGAAGTTGGTATCGGTACGGTTGCCTGTGGAGTCGCTAAAGCTAATGCCGATATTATCCAAATTTCCGGCCATGATGGTGGAACGGGTGCGAGTCCCCTGAGTTCGATTAAACATGCGGGTGTGCCCTGGGAATTGGGCGTAACTGAAGTCCATCGGATGCTGATGGAAAATGGATTGCGCGATCGCGTTTTACTCCGGGCTGATGGCGGTCTCAAAACCGGCTGGGATGTGGTCATGGCCGCACTCTTGGGAGCTGAAGAATATGGATTTGGCTCCATTGCCATGATTGCTGAAGGCTGCATTATGGCTCGCATTTGCCACACCAACAATTGCCCCGTAGGAGTTGCTACCCAACAAGAACGACTGCGCCAGAAGTTTACCGGTATCCCGGGCCATGTAGTCAACTTCTTCTATTTTGTCGCTGAAGAAGTGCGTCAACTCTTGGCACGGTTGGGCTATCGTTCCTTAAACGAAATTATCGGTCGTGCTGACCTGTTGCAGGTGCGGAATGTGGAGTTAGCCAAAACCAACCATATTCATGTCCTGTCCCTAATTGACGATTTACCCGATACTAGAAGCGATCGCAGTTGGCTGGGCCACGGCCCCATTCACTCCAACGGCCCAGTTTTAGATGACGACATCTTAGCCGATGCCGAGATTAAATCCGCCATTTCTGAACAAGGCAAGGTGAGCAAAACCTGGAAAATTGTCAACACTGACCGCTCCGTAGGAGCGCGCATCTCTGGTGAAATTGCCCGTCGCTACGGCAATAGCGGCTTTAGCGGGGAGTTGAAACTCTCCTTTACCGGCAATGCGGGGCAAAGTTTTGGCGCATTTAATTTACCCCGAATGCATCTGCACCTGACCGGAGATGCGAATGATTATGTGGGTAAAGGAATGCATGGGGGCGAAATTGTCATCGTTCCAGCAACGAATGCAACGTTTGACCCCTCGGAAAATGTCATCGTCGGCAATACCTGTCTCTATGGTGCAACCGGCGGTATTCTGTTTGCCAATGGTCAGGCCGGAGAGCGTTTTGCGGTTCGCAACTCCCTCGGCAAAGCTGTCATTGAAGGTGCGGGCGACCACTGCTGCGAGTATATGACGGGTGGTGTAGTTGTGGTTCTCGGATCGACTGGCCGCAATGTAGGGGCAGGGATGACCGGAGGATTGGCTTATATTCTCGATGAAAATGAGAATTTCCCGGAAAAAATTAATACCGAGATTGTTACCATTCAACGGGTAACCTCGAAGGTGGGTGCAGCCTCTGTGCGAGAGTTGATTGAGTTGCACTATTCCCGCACGGGAAGTCCGAAAGCCAAGATGATTTTAGAGAACTGGGAAACCTATTTGCCTAAGTTCTGGCAAGTCGTTCCTCCTTCGGAAGCGAATTCTCCAGAGGTGAATGATAACCCGGTTACCGAGAAGGTGGCTGTTGAGGCTTAATTGAAAGCAGGGGTCAACAAGCGTTGACCCCTAATCGTTAACATTTTACACTTTTGAGACCCAAAAAAAGGACAAGACCGATACGATGGGGAGAAGAAATATTACCTTGGGAGCACTTTTTCTCACGTTACTGTTGGGGATTTTTGCCTGCCAACCTACGACCAGCAACCGTTCTTCTGGAGAGAATAACACAGAAGAGATCTCGACGGATTTACCGGAATCCCAAGGGGATGTATCTGAAGCAGATACAACAGTTAATGGGAAAAATTTTGGGTTTGCGGTCGAGAATCTGAGAATTGTCGCTAATCGAAAATTTGTGGAAGTTAATCCAGCGGCAAGCAAGTTATTTGAGTTAATCAAAATTCCCATTGAAGATATTAATGCTCAAAATAAACTGGTCGAAGAAGGGGAAGATAGTTTTGAAGATATCGATCGCCATGTTGATGAATGGATTGCCAAAAATCAAGACGTATTCGACAGTTGGATTGAACAAGCTATAGAAAGTGATTACAGATGATGCTGGAAAACTTGACCGACTAAAAACTCAGACCTGATGGAGTTGGGCGAAGGTTGAAATTGGGCAATGGGGATAAAACAAATAGCGGTTTGATGAATGCCGATCATTTGTTCTGAGATATGGCTAAGGAGCGAGTCTTTGGAGTGTTGAGTATGAGCCAGGTGAGAGACCAGCTGTTCAGCTAGGGTTTGATTGGGCGCAACGATAAGCAAGGTATTGATTCCTTGGGCATCAGGAGCAATGCCAAAGTTACAGCGATCTAGGCATTCTTGCAAGAGTTCGCCACAGGATTGATAGATTGAATCAAGGACTCGTTGGTAGAGATCCTGGGTTAGGGTTAAATGATCGGAGCTAGATGAGGATAACACGGTGAATTCATTCCTTAGTCAGTTTCCCGACCCCATTGGTAGTAAGGCGTTTTCCATTGGGGGGATTCTGTAGGGGCAGATTCACGAAAATTTCGGTAAACTCGCCTCTACTCTCCCACTATGCATCGATCCTTGGAGTGGGTACGTGATCTTGGTACTCTACACCGTGTGATCTGGGTAGCTGAATTTGGGAAGAATTGCTGAATTAGGCCTTAATTAAGGCTCAACACGGTAGACTCATAGAGACTAATAATTTTATGGGTCACTTCGTCGATACTCAGGTTGTCTGTGAGAATCTCGATCGCTTGTGGACTTTTCTGTAAGGGAGAAATTTCTCGGTGGCTGTCGGTATAATCTCGCTTACGGATGTCTTGCTCCAATTGTTCCGTGCTGGGAAGGGTTGGCGATGAGTGGGAGGATTGAGCTAAGTAATCCCGTTGTCGTCTTTTCGCCCGTTCTTCAACTGAGGCGGTGAGGAAAATTTTCAGGTCAGCCTCAGGAAAGACGTGGGTTCCAATATCCCGTCCTTCGGCTACGAGTCCGCCTCGTTTTCCCCATAATTGTTGTTGCTCAACCAGCTTCTGGCGCACAGCACCTAAACTGGCGATCGCCGAAACTTGAGCGGTTACTTCTAAAGACCGAATCACTTCGGTAACATTCTGATTATTAATAAAGACTTGGCAGGGGCCACGGGTGCCTTTTTCGAGATAAGCAACTCGGCTACTGCCTCCTGCGGTTTCAGGATACAAATCTTGCGGTGAGGTCGGGACGAATGGCCGTTGATCCCTATTGTCTGACCAATCCGGGGAATACTCAAAGCGAATCTCACATTCACTGACTAATTCCACAATAGCCGGTTCATCAGTTAAGGCAATTCCTGCTTGTTGCACTAACCAAGTCACGGCTCGGTACATGGCTCCCGTATCTAGATATAACAGGCCGAGTTGTTCGGCCACTTGGCGAGCAATAGTTGATTTTCCGGCTCCTGCTGGACCATCGATAGCAATGATGGGGCGGCGGTCGCACAAGATAATATTATCAATCAAACGAGTAGAACCCACTTTAGCTGCAACACTTAATAGTCCCTCAAAAAGGATCGTCTGTAAAGGTTCTAGGGTCTGAGGATCGACTAAATCTGCATATTCGATCTGTACATTCGGCATGGTTTTGGCGATCGCCTGAAATGCACCGATTAACCCTTCGCGGGTGCGATCGCCGTTTTTAAACGCCGTTTCTGCGCTCTTGAGTCCCTGATATAAGACTAAGGCTTCTTCGCGATCGCGATCGCTTAAATACTGATTGCGAGAACTCATGGCTAATCCCGAGGCTTCCCGTACTGTTGGACAACCGATAATCTCAACTCCCAGATTCAGATCTCGCACTAACTGGCGAATAATCGCCAGTTGTTGAGCATCTTTTTGGCCAAAATAGGCTCGATGGGGACGAACTACATTAAATAACTTGGTGATGATAGTTGCCACCCCCTGAAAATGGCCCACACGAGTTTGACCACAGAGTACCGAAGTCATCGATTCTGGAGGAATCACCAGAGTTTGGGCGGTCGAATCGCCTGCAATCCCCATTGCTTCTGGAGTAGGCGCAAACACCACATCTGCCCCAGCTTGGCGACACAGTTCACAGTCGCGCTCTAAATTTCGGGGATAGGTGACTAAATCCTCATTCGGCCCAAATTGAAGCGGGTTAACAAAAATACTGACTATTACGCGATCGCTTTCTTGTCGGGCTAACTCGATTAAACGCAAATGCCCCCCATGAAGCGATCCCATGGTGGGGACAAGAGCCAAAACTACAGAGGGAGACTGCTGCCGTAAATAAGTTTGAAGAGCAGCAATCGTTTTGTACAGATGCACAGTCGCCTCGTTATGAATGGTGTACCAGGTTAGGTTTACCAGAAGGAGAATTGATCCCAACTCGGTCTCTTGCATAAGTGAGCAGACAATGAATAGAAATGCAATAACCCTATATTCTTAATGATTATTGCTATTCATGCCTATTGCCTCATTCTTGCAAGAAGTCTACTATCTTTCCAGGATTTCCACCCGTACTGGGGCAACCCCCGTACTGATTAATCCCAGTTCTTGAGCCGCTCCTTTAGACAGGTCAATAATGCGGTTCCGAACATAGGGGCCACGGTCATTAATGCGTACCACTAAGGAACGACCATTATCTATGTTGGTGACACGTACCATTGTACCGAAAGGTAAATTCCGATGGGCAGCCGTTAACCCATATTGGTTATAAATTTCCCCATTAGCGGTTAAATTACCATGGAAGCCGGGCCCATACCAAGAAGCCCAACCACTAATGGCTTGAACCGCGACTAATTGCCTCTCGGAAGACAGGGTATTGTGGGGTTCTTTAGCAGGAGCAATGACCGGTTTACCATAGACTTCTTCAATAGGAGGGGCATTCCCGAGAAGACGGCGTAGCCGATTAGTGGCTTGAACCGCATCTTGGGTAGAGTCATTGGTTGTATCGGGTAGAATTACATCGTTGCCCATGGTAACTAGGGTTTTCTCTTGGGCTTGAATGAGATAGGTTTCTAAGTCTTCATCCCATTTAAGAGCGATCTCCTGGGCATCTTCTACCGTTCTCACCCATTCGGATAGTTTTTCGGCGACTTGCTCTGCGTCTTGAACTGGTTCAGTATCCGATAAATTGACCATGGAAACTGGGGTGGTTGATAAGGGGGCCGCAGTTTCCTGAGTTATTTCTTGAGTAATGGGTTCACCGAGAAAGGTGAGGACAGGAATATTTTGAACATATAAGGTAGCGGCTGCCTGTCCATTGAGGGTATGGGGATAAATCTTGGTAACAGAAGTTGGCTGAGTCTGTGTAGCGCTGACAATCTCCGGGTCTGGGTTCTGAGCAATGCTCTGACTTTCGCCAGTTTCAGGGGTATTGGAAGTCTCCACCTCGGGGAGTTCCGAAGCAGTCAGATTTTGTTTTTGTTGGGCGATCTCCTCCGACTCAGGAGCCATACGATTAGCAAGCTGATCGTTGGGTTCTGCATGACTAGAAGTCCCCGAGCCTAGGGTCAAGAGGAGAGCAGAAACGGTTAAGCTTTTCCAAAGATGTTGGTTCATAAAGTCTTGGGTGATTAGGACAAAAGAGGCAGAGTCTCAACTCTGATATGCCATCTGAATTTACGGTTGTTATCAGATTGACTTAGCCCTACTTTTCCCGCTCCAACAGAGGGTAGAATAACCTTCAGTTGTGGAGGGTTTTAAGTTTCTTAGTCTAAAAATCGAAATCGTTATGAATTTGGTTTTTAGGTTGAACAGCGATAGGCTATCACAATTTTTTGGGATTGGGGAAGGCCGCGATCCCCAAAAAACTAAGTAAAAGTACGCTGTATGGATTGCCCAGACTAAGGTACACCCTGCGATCCCACGATAGATAAGAATATTTGATATATGCCTCAACTTACAGGTAAATAGGGAGCAGAAACCATGGATTATCAGGAGTCAGGAGTAAATATTGAGGCGGGTCGGGCGTTTGTGAGCCAGATTCGTCGTTGGGTTAAAAGTACCTATCGCCCTGAAGTTTTGGGGGGACTGGGTGGATTTGGGGGCTATTTTCAGTTGCCGGGAGGATATTCAGAACCGGTGTTAGTTTCGGGAACTGATGGGGTAGGAACTAAGCTCAAAATTGCCCAAGCGTGCGATCGCCACGATACGATTGGCATCGATCTAGTCGCCATGTGTGTTAATGATGTGCTCACTTCTGGTGCTGAACCTCTGTTTTTTCTGGATTATCTCGCCACCGGACAGTTAAATCCAGAACAGTTAGAACAAGTCGTTTTTGGTGTTGCCCAAGGATGTAAGGATGCTGGATGTGCCCTGCTGGGGGGCGAAACGGCGGAAATGCCAGGATTTTACTCGATGGGAGAGTACGATTTAGCGGGCTTTTCTGTGGGAATTGTGGAAAAGAAGAATCTATTAGATGGCTCGAAAGTGCGTTTAGGGGATGTGGCGATCGCATTAGGGAGTCAGGGTGTTCATAGTAATGGATTTAGTTTGGTTCGCTCCATTGTGAAAACTCAAGGCTTAAGTTGGGATGCGATCCCCAAGGGATTAGATAAACCATTGGGTGAGGTGTTGTTAACGCCAACTAAAATTTATGTTAAGCCGATCTTAACCGCCCTAGCTGAAGGTTTGGATATCCATGGAATGGCCCATATTACCGGTGGGGGATTACCCGAAAATTTACCCCGTTGTTTAGGCCAAAATCAATCCATTTCTATGAATTGGGGAGCTTGGGAAATTCCACCTATTTTCCAATGGTTAGCCCAAGCGGGATCAGTGGCTCAAGAAGAGATGTTTAATACCTTTAATATGGGAATTGGATTTGTGGTATTGATCGATCCCGAACAAGCTGAGTTTGCCCTCAATACCTTTAATTATCAAGGGATTGAAGCGTTTGAGATCGGTAAAGTGGTGGCAGGAAATGGGGAGTTAATTGGCGATAAGGCTGGGCATCACTGACGCGATCGCTAGATTTTTCTGGAGTGGGTTAAAACCTGATACCCTAGATAGAGAGGATCAGGGCAATCAACTAAGGGAGCATTTATCGTGGCTATTTTGCCAGCAACTCAAGAGCGTTTGCAAATTAAATATTTGAGTCATTCTAGCTTACTCACCTCTACGGTAGATGGACAAGATGTGATCTATGGATTAAGTCAAACCCCCAAGTGTTTACCGCCCAAATATTTCTATGATGAGTATGGTTCGCAGTTATTCGAGCAAATTTGCCAGCTACCCGAATATTATCCCACCCGTACAGAAGATTTGATTCTTAGCCAGTATGCTGATGAAATTGCTCGAATGACGGGTGCTTGTGAGTTGGTGGAGTTAGGAAGCGGCAGTTCCACCAAAACCCGTCGCTTGTTAGATGCCCATCAAAGGTTGACTCACTCGCTGCACTATATCCCTATTGATGTCAGTGGTAGCATTCTCACCCAAAGTGCCCAACAGTTACTCCAAGAGTATCCGACTTTAGAGATCCAGGGGTTAGTGGGAACCTACGAACAAGCCTTAGTAGAACTCGAACGAACCCCTGCCCCCTCTCGGATGGTATCCTTTTTAGGGAGTACGTTGGGGAATTTAAATGGTCAAGAGTGCGATCGCTTCTTCGACGATATTCTAGAGGCTCTCCACAGGGGCGAGTATTTCCTCTTGGGGGTAGACTTACAAAAGCCCAAAGACATCCTAGAAGCCGCTTACAATGATGCTCAAGGGGTAACGGCTGCATTTAATCTCAACATGTTGGAACATCTCAACCAGCGCTTTAGGGGCAATTTTAAGCGGCAAAACTTTGAACATTGGGCCTTTTATAATCAAGAACTAAACCAAATCGAGATGCATTTGCGCTGTTTAACCCCTCATACCGTTAAGTTAGAAACCCTCAATCTGCAAGTTGAATTTATATCTGGAGAAACAATCAAGACAGAGATATCTCGCAAATTCAACTTACAAAGAGTACAAGCAGAATTAGCCGAAAAAGGTCTAAAACCTGTTGCTGCTTGGACTGATCCGAAAGACTGGTTTGGATTAATTCTGACTCAAAAAGTATAAAAAAACATGGATACACTAATTTCACTGCCCACTCCAGATCTGGATAAGTGCGATCGCCAAACCCTCCTGGACTATTTTGAAAATTCCTGGGAATTAGAAGAAATTCTCATGACAAGCTTAGTCCATGAGGAGAGCTTTTATCTTAATCCCGATCCCCTCAGAAACCCGATTATCTTCTACCTCGGACACTCCCCCGTTTTCTACATTAATAAACTGATTCAAGTAGAATTATTAGACCGGCGGATTAACCCTAACTACGAAATATTATTTGAAATAGGAGTCGATCCCAGTAGTCCAGAAGAGCTAGAAAAAGCCATCACAACCATGAATTGGCCGCAAGTTGAACAAGTTTGGAACTATCGCGAGAAAGCCAAAGAAACGATTACTAAAGTCCTTAAAACCTGTCCCCTAAATCTTCCCATTACTCAAAACCATCCCCTTTGGGCTTTAATCATGGGAATAGAGCATAACCGGATTCATTTTGAAACCTCTTCCATGTTGCTCAGACAATTCTCAGTTAACCACCTGAAACGTCCCGAAACCTGGCAATATGCACCTTCCAATCAAACCGTTCCAAAAAATAAAATGATGGCAGTTTCTGGGGGAGTGGTTCATCTAGGAAAACCTCAAACGTCCAATACCTACGGTTGGGATAGCGAATATGGAACTCGAACCGTAGAAGTCCAACCTTTTTTGGCCAGTCAGCATCTGATTACCAACGGAGAATTCTGGCAATTCATCCAACATGATGGCTATGAAGACCCAGAGTTTTGGAATAATGAATCTTGGAATTGGAAGCAAGAGAATAACATCAAGCATCCCAAATTCTGGATGGATAAAAATGGTGGTTATCAATATCGCACCCTCTTTGAGAATATAGACTTACCCCTAGATTGGCCCGTTGAAGTCAATCATTATGAAGCCATGGCTTATTGTCGCTGGAAAGGGGAAGGAACCCGCTTAATGAGTGAAGCAGAATGGAACATTGCAGCAAGGGGTTCCCAGAGCGATCGCGACTTTAATCTAAATGTAAAATTTGGTTCCCCTTCTCCCGTAGGAAGCTTAAAAAACTCTGAAGCATCCTCTGGACTTAATGACCTTCGGGGTAATGTTTGGGAATGGCTCAGTGATGAATTTAATCCCTTACCCGGATTTGAACCTCATCCCCTTTACAAAGATTATTCTGCCCCATTTTTCGATAGCGATCATCAGATTATGTTAGGTGGATCTTGGGCCAGTACCGGCGCTTATGCATCTCCTTCTTGCCGCAATTGGTTCCGCCGTAATTTTTATCAACATGCCGGTTTCCGGGTTGCTCAGAATCAATAACAAGGTAAAATAAATAGAAATTGAGTTTCCAATCGAATCACCCCTAAAATTCCCCTTGATCTCTTAGCCAATAAGAAAAAGTTTTATGTTCTTACCCAGACCCGAACCTATCCCCCCCACACCCGGTCAAGAATCCGTTTGGGATTATCCCAGACCAGCAATTGTACAAGACACCGACAAGCATCTCAAAATCATTTGTAATGGTATTGTTTTAGCTGAAACGACCAAAGGAAAAAGAGTTTTAGAAACCAGTCATCCCCCGACTTATTATTTTCCCCTTGAAGACATTAAGCTAGAACATATTATCGAAACTCCCAAAAAGGGATTTTGCGAGTGGAAAGGGATCTACCAATACTATGACATTCAGATGGGTGAAAAATATATTCAACGCGGTGCTTGGCGATGTATCGAAACAACTCCCAATTTTGCTCAACTTCAAAATTACTATAGTTTTTGGGCTAATTTGATGGATGCTTGTTATGTGAATGATGAGCTAGTCACTCCTCAAGAAGGTGATTTTTATGGCGGATGGATTACTGCTGATATTGTTGGCCCATTTAAAGGTGGTCCAGGAACACGAGGATGGTAAATCAGGAAGATAGAAACGCTAATTAGGAGAATCGAGTCCAGCAGTTATTAATCATCAATAATCATTAATCATGAATAATTCTCAAGTTAAATTTTTAGATTCTCCAACTGAAGGATACTTGCTAATCGAAAACTTTCTTTCAAGCCAAGAATGTCAGATACTTCTTGATAAGATTTCTGAATATCGAAAACAGTTTTCAGTCCCCAAAATTCATCGATATACTAAGCCAATTCCCCTCAGTTATTCTGTCATTGATGGACTGGTAGTTCAATCTCATTTTCCACAACTTCAAAGCTTATACCAGAAAGTCAATACATTCATTAATCAATATACCAATTACCCATTATTTACTCTAGATAGTCTTCAAGCGGGATGTAATGTAAACATTACGGAAAAAGGAGGAAGCTATCGCTGGCATTACGATCGTAATGCAGTTACCGCTCTCCTATTCTTAAATGAAGTTGAGGGGGGTGAAATTGAATTTTATCCTAACTATAGAATAACTCTTCAGAGTGGTAAATTTTCACAAATTCAAAGTTGGATCGATCAAATACAACAATATCCATTAATACGTTCATGGTTTGGTCAAAAAGTTGTTGTAGAACCTAAACCTGGACTTCTTCTAGTCATGTGTGGTGATAAATGTCTTCATAGTGTTCGTCAAGTAACTGGATCTGGCGATCGTATTAACATCGTTATGACCTATGATATTCCTCACGCCAGTTATGCAGTAGAAAAGCCACTCAATAGTTATCTGTACACCTCAGAAACCGTATCAGCGTCAGACCCCAATTATTCCTCATCCCACGATCCCCTCAAGAAGTTTTAAGTCATCTTTAAATAATCATAGCTATACTCAAAAATAAATTATGAATATAGAATGTATTAAAATCGAGAAGTTGAAAATCCATGAGCACCATTTGAGTGTGCGCTATAGTGCAGATGAATTTGATTTTTCAACCCAGGTTTTTTATGAGGGTTTATCCTTCTCCCTTCTCCAGCATAAATACTCAGCCAACCTGATTAACAAGATAGCCGCTTATATTGCCTTATTTGAAGGCATGAAATTATGTTCATTATTCCCCAAGTATTATGATATTTCTGAGATCGCGCCATATTTGGGAAAACCAGCCTTAGAACTGTTTGTAAAAATATACCAAGGTGTTTTTGGCCAGCATTGGTATGAAAATAAGGTCACTGATTATCAGCAACCAGAAATTATTTATTCACCAGCATTAGGAGAATCGAGTCCAGCAGTTATATTAGGCGATAATTCCACAATTCTCACCGGTTGTGGAGGAGGAAAAGATAGTGTGGTGGCAATGAAAATTTTGGAAGATGCGGGTCTTCCATTTTCCTCTATGCAATATTCCCACAGTGTTTATGGCAAAGCTGAGTTACAGCATGATCTCATTACTGAAGTTGTTAAAGAAACTAATCCCGTTAAAACCCATAAAATTTCAATTATCGATGACTTCCTAGATTTCCCTTTATTTCCGTTATATTTTCCCGAAAATTCAGGAATCACAGCCCCGGAAACTCCAGTTTCCATCTTTGAATCCTTACCCCTTATGCTTCATGAAGGTTATAAATTCTTAAGTTTAGCCCATGAAAGAAGTGCCAACACGGGAAATTTATTCTGGGAGGAATTGGGGAAAGAAGTCAATCATCAATGGGGGAAAGGTTTTGAGGCAGAACAAGCTTTAAATACATTTATTCAAAACCATCTGTTATCCAATTTTACTTACTTCGGAATTTTACAGCCGGTCTATGATTTTCGGATTTTCAAGAAGCTGAGTTACTATCCAGAAGTTCTCCCTAAAATTCATTCCTGTAATATCAAAAAACCCTGGTGTAAGAAATGTCCTAAATGTGCCTATGTCTGGCTAGGCTTAATGTCTGTGTTTAATCCAGTGGCTGTAGATAGGGTGTTTGGGGTGAATTTATTCGACGATCCAGACTTGTTGATGATTTTTAGGCAAATGATAGGATTAGAAGAACATACTCCCTTTGAGTGTATTGGAGAAATTGATGAAAGTCGATTGGCCATGAAACAGTGTTTAGCCAAAGGTTTATCTGGCAAAGCTTTAGAGGTTTTTGAAAATGAGGTTTTATCAGATTCTTCTATTGATTGGCGGAAACTGGAAGAAAAGTATGATATGATCTACACTGAAGAGCATTCGATTCCCGATCATATTTTCCAAAAAATTGTGGATAAATTTTAATAGCGACCTTTCCTTAAATCCAGCAGAGCAGCATCAAATGATTGGATTTCTTCTGGTCTTAAGTCACTCAAGAGTCTAAACAACATATTTGTCCCTAAAATCCTCCTGACTTTCTGAGTGATTATTTCATCAGTCATCTGTTGCAGTTCTTGGTCGTTGCCGTTTCTGAAGAAAACGTCTGAAACTTCATTTAGGGTGCGATCGCACTCTAGTCCCTCAAACCCCTCATCAGTTTTCAGGAAATGCTCTACAATGGGGCGGATTTGATGTCTCAGGGCTTCCTGGGTTTGATCGCGAATACCATTGTCATTGATAAAACTCTGAGTCATGATTTCCTCCTGTTGCCTAGCCCTGTAAGTAATGAATGTTATTTTATCTGCCTTAGTCCCGGTTACTTTCATTATTTCCATTGGCATGATTGCCGGTCGGACTTTGACCCTGGAACGCTCAACCCTTTCTCAACTTGCGGTCTATATTCTGACTCCGGCTTTAATTTCTAGTAGCCTCTATCAAGCCAGATTATCAACAGATAGTACCCTGGGGCTAATTATCGGATATCTCATTACTTGTCTATTGATCTATGGGGTTTCCCTGGGCATAAGTAAACTTCTCCGGCTCAAATCTGGGATGGAAACCAGTTTTATCGCCACTTCCATGTTTGCTAATACAGGAAACATGGGCCTGCCGTTTGCCACATTTGCGTTAGGAGAAGCGGGTTTAGATCGGGCGATTGTTTGCCTAATTGTGTCTAGTTTAATCATTTTTTCTACGGGCCCAGCATTGTTGCAAGGAGGAGGATTAAGGGATAGTTTGCGTCTGATCGTGAGATTACCCCTCATTTGGGCTATGATCGCTGGGTTGGTTTTGCGCGTTTTCTCTATTGATCTTCCTCTACGGCTCGATAATGGGTTAGACCTTTTAGGAAGTGCTGCTATTCCCATTGCTTTAATTGTTCTCGGCATTCAATTAAGCACCACTACCTTTAAAATAGGACTCTATGAGGGCGTTACAGCAATCATTCGTTTGCTAGTGGCCCCAGCAATTGCGTATAGTGTGGGTCGAAGCTTAGGACTAGAGGTACTAGATGTGCAAGTGTTAATCTTGCAAAGTGCAATGCCCACTGCTGTGAATACAGTGGTGTTGGTGACTCAATTTGGGGGAGATGCGTCATGGGCTGCCCGCACGGTGGTGGTGTCTACAGTGATGGCTTTAGTAACGCTTCCCTTAGTTCTGTGGGTAACCTTGATGCTTTAGGAGTATGGCATTGAAGACCCAAGAAAAAGTTCTCTTCTTTACGACTTTGGCTGAGTTGCTCCAGTCTGGAATTAGCCTCAGACAAGGGTTAACTTTAGCAGGACGGGAGAGCGATCGCCATTTCCAATGTTATCTGCAAGGGGCCAGTCGCGCCATACGCAATGGTCAGGATCTCGCGTCTGCCCTCACCGTTCGTGCGGCAGCCGATCGCAAACGGCACACCTATTTTGATCCTTGGACTATCTCCGTGATTCGGTTAGCCGAAACCCAAGGAACTTTAGCCGAAACTTGCCTGATTTTAGCCGAAATCACCCAATTCCAAGGGAAATGGAAAACCTATTATCAATCTATTCGTAGCAGTAGCTTACTCGCTCTCTGGAGCCTGTTAACCTTGCTGGCTGGGATTTTGAATTCCAATATAGCTGCCTTGCTACATCCGATGTTTTGGCTTCAGAGTGTGGCGATCGCCTTGACTTTATGGATACTGGCTTTTTCCTTACCTCGGTATTTGGGCGCTACCCTATTTCAAATGGGCAGTTATCTGCCCTTGGTACGTCCCTTAATGGAAGCCTATAGCCTCTGGTATTTATCCCAATTGCGCTTACTCTTAAGCTGTGGAATGCCTGTCCTGACGGCCCTGGAATGGATTCAACAACAAACCCCAAATCGAACGATCAAAAAACGAGTAACAACGGTAACTCGTCAAATGCGGCGGGGACAAACCTTAAGTGAAAGTTTCAAGGGTAAATTCCCTCCATTGGCGATCGACTTTCTGCGTACAGGGGAAGAAATAGGAGAACTAGACCTTGCTTGGCAACAGATCGGTCAACATTATGGGGCAGAATTAGAAAAAGGATTAAAGTTTATGGCCAGCAGTTTACGCTTAATCAGCATTTTAGCCTTAAGTAATCTGGTTGTGATTGTCTGTATTCGTGGCATGTTTGTCATTTTGAATGCGACCAATCCTTAGATCCATTAAAAATTTAAAAACTGAGAATACCAACCGGGAATAAAATTATGCTTACTCTAGAAATGGCAATCCAAAAAATCCGAGATTTCCCCCCGGAACAACAACATCAAGTGATTGAATTTATTGAAAGATTAGAATTGAGATCGCATAAAAGACCCTTAGACTTAAATAATAACAAAGGGGCACAAAAATCGTTTGCAGAAGCAGCACAGGAATTTATCGGCTGTCTAGATAGTGAGATTGAAGACCTTTCTCATAATCCAGAATACTTAGAAGGATTTGGAGGATAATGACCTCGATAATCATTCTAGATACTAGAGTTTTAATTGCTTTTCTAGCGATTTTCAAATCTATCGTAAACATCGCAACGAATATATTCCCGTAATTATGCCCAATCAAGATTAAAGGGTCTCCCGATCGCCGATTAAGGCAGTTTAAGTCACTTCGATGAGTTGATTTTCTTGGCGCAAATAGGCTTCGACAAAGCTCATAATTTCACCGTTCATCACATCCATAATAGCAGTTGTTTCTACATTGGTACGCAGATCTTTGACCATTTGATAGGGATGGAAAACATAGTTCCGGATCTGATTTCCCCAGGCCGCTTCGACGATATCGCCGCGAATATCGGCAATTTCTTGGGCCCGTTGTTCTTGGGCAATCACCAGTAATTTGGATTTTAAGAGAGCGAGGGCTTTTTCTTTGTTTTGAAGTTGCGATCGCTCTTCAGTACAGCGCACCGATAACCGAGTAGGGAGGTGAGTAATGCGAACAGCGGTTTCTACCTTGTTAACATTTTGACCCCCTTTACCACCCGCACGAGAAGTCGTGATTTCCAGGTCTTTTTCTGGGATCTCTAGCTGTACCTCTTCATTTAAAATCGGCATGACTTCGACTCCAGCAAAGCTAGTTTGTCGTTTACCATTGGCATTAAAGGGGGAGATTCTCACTAACCGATGGGTTCCTTTTTCCGCTTTCAGGTAACCGTAAGCATACCGGCCATTGATTTCTAGGGTGGCTGATTTAATACCGGCTTCGTCTCCTTCGGAAATTTCAGTCAGTTCAACTTTATAGCCTTGAGCATTGCCCCAGCGCTTATACATGCGCAGCAGCATGTCTGCCCAGTCCTGAGCATCAGTTCCCCCTGCTCCTGCATTGATAGTTAGAACAGCTCCACTTTTATCGTAGGTTCCCGATAGCAATTGTTGCAGTTCCCATTGATCGAGATCCTGGCTTAAATGGGAAACATGAGATTGGGCCTCTTGGAGAAGTGATTCATCGGCTTCTAACTCTAACAACTCCAAGATGGCCCTCGCTTCTTCTAATGTGCCTTGCCAATTGGAAAACTGTTGAAGAGAGGATTTGAGGTCGTTTAGCTCTTGGAGCGTTCGTCCAGCCTGGGTTTGGTCATCCCAGAAATCGGGTTGAGAGGCGAGTTGTTCCAGGTCTTGGATTTTAGCATTGAGGATGGGTAGCTCAAAGATAGTCCTGGGTTTTACCCAGGCGATCGCACAACAAGTCTACTTCGCGTTTGAGCGTTAGCGTATCCATAGGTTTCGATTGAGTCTCGCTTTTTTCCGTATCTATTTATATATCATACTCTGGCGATAGGGAAACCTATGATTTAACGGTTCGGTTGCACAACCCTGGGAGAAAATCGGAGAGCGCGATCGCCTAAAATCGAAGAGGAAGCCCAACCCATACCCATGTTTAATTTTTAATTGAGATATGGTACAACCCCCCCCCAAACCCGAAACCGAAATCCTGTTACTGGAGTTACCCAGAACCCTGAAACTCTCCGTCACTCAAGAACAGTTTGAACTTCTAGCAGCGAGTAACCGAGAATTACAACTAGAAAGAACGGCAACAGGAGAATTAATTGTGAATCCACCTACAGGTTGGGAAAGTGGAAAACGAAATAGTAGGATCACCGGACAATTGGATCGTTGGGACGAAGAAAATGAAAACTTGGGACAGGTTTTTGATTCTTCGACTGCCTTCATCTTACCGAATGGTGCAAATCGCGCCCCAGATGCCTCTTGGGTAAGTCAAGAGCGTTGGGATGCGCTGATGGATTCACAAAAAGGAACGTTTGCTAATATTTGCCCCGATTTTGTGGTTGAATTACGGTCTGCTTCGGATACTCTCAAGTCACTACAAGAGAAAATGCAGGAGTATATGGATAATGGAGCCAAGCTGGGTTGGTTGATCGATCCTAAAAATCGAACCGTGGAAGTTTATCGAGTGGGTTTAGAAGTCGAAGTTTTGTCCAATCCTACTGAGCTATCTGGTGAGGAAATCTTACCCGGTTTTGTGTTGAATTTGCGTCGAGTTTGGGGTGATATCGGTTAGAATCTGACTAGCCAATCTCTACGATCGCAGAGGTTAACATGGTACAAACACCCCCCAAACCTGAAACCGAAACTCTGTCACTGGAGTTACCCAGAACCCTGAAGCTCTATGTCACTCAAGAACAGTTTGAAGCTCTAGCTGCGAGCAATCGAGACTTACAACTGGAGAGAACTGCACAAGGAGAGTTAATTGTGAATCCACCTACAGGTTGGGAAAGCGGAAAACGGAATAGCAGAATTTCTGGCGAGTTGTATATATGGTGGGAGAATACAGGTGAACCCGGAGAGATGTTTGATTCTTCGACTGCTTTCATCTTACCCAATGGTGCCAATCGCGCCCCGGATGCGTCTTGGATAAGTCAAGAGCGTTGGGATGCGCTCACGGAGGAACAAAAGGGAACCTTTGCCAATATTTGTCCCGATTTTGTGGTGGCATTGCGTTCTGCTTCGGATACTCTGAAGTCGCTGCAAGAGAAAATGCACGAGTATATGGACAATGGAGCCAAGTTAGGTTGGTTAATTAACCCTAAAAATCGAACCGTGGAAGTTTATCGAGTGGGTTTAGAAGTAGAAATTTCATCCCATCCCACTGAGCTATCTGGTGAGGAAGTCTTACCCGGTTTTGTGTTGAATTTGCGCCAGGTTTGGGGTTAGATTTGATATGCATGGGTTAGTGCGATCGCTTCGGTAGTTCAGTGCAAAGTTTGCGGCTTAATCTTAATCATCATCTCAAGCGTAAGGAAGGTTGATTGCAGTGTTCTAATATCAGTTCGGCCGTTTTTTGGGGTTGTTCTAAGTGGGGAGTATGCCCAGACTGCTCGATCCAAATCAGTTTAGCGTGGGGGATGGCTGTCTGGAATTTGGCCGCGTCAGCAGTACCGAGGATGCGATCGCACTCTCCCCATAAAACCAGTGTGGGATGAGTAACTTTCCCAACTTTATCAGCCATATTATTGTAGCCGCCACTGAGGGTAAAACTAACCATGGCTTCTGTCCAATAAGGCATCTTTAAATGCAGCGCTCCACAGAGCCGAGCATCGACAGAAGCCCATTTTCGGTCATAATAGGCTTGGACTGCGACAGACTGCCTCACCCAAGATTGACGTAAAAATTTAGCTGCCCCATAGACGAGGGGTTTTAACCATTGTGCGGTAATAGCCTGACCGTTAGCAAATCCGGCACTATCAATTAACACTAACTGTTCTACAGCTTCTGGATAGGTGAGGCTAAAATCAATGGCGGTTCCGCCTCCCATGGAAACGCCGACTAAAATAACGGGTTTTTGAATCAGAGTTTGCCAAACTGAATGTAAATGAACCTTAATTGCTTCTGGATTCACGGGTAAATTGGGCCGTCTTTCGGTAAACCCAAACCCGAATAAATCGATCGCCCAAGTCTCCTGATGTTCCGCTAGCAGGGGTAATAACCGCCGAAACTCTAACACCGAACTATCAAACCCAGGTAATAACACAATCGGAGTACCGCCGTTGCCTTGATGTACATAGGACGTGGCAATAGGTTCGGGACTTAAGGGAGTTGCGATCGCCTCCTCTTGGAGCGCTTGGATCGTACGGATAGAAGTCTCTTCTGTAAACGTGTTCAGCTCAGAGGCAACAATAGAATTCATGGGAATTGGAGCACTTGGCGCTCTAGCAATAGGCAATGGGTAATAGGCAATAGCTTACAATAGCTAGGCTTCAGAATTTAAGTCTGTCGTAATCGCCTTGGCAATCGCTAGAGCTTAAAATTAGTTCATGAA
Organism: Roseofilum sp. Guam; assembly: GCF_017746735.1. Classification (NCBI taxonomy): domain Bacteria; kingdom Bacillati; phylum Cyanobacteriota; class Cyanophyceae; order Desertifilales; family Desertifilaceae; genus Roseofilum; species Roseofilum sp. Guam. The sequence continues at coordinate 26,355 of NZ_JAGHZN010000057.1, forward strand.
AGGGAAAGTCCCGGATCGGGGTATAATAACTCAAGCTAACCTAAAATGGATCGTTTCCAGAACTGGGCTGATTGCTTATGAGTACCCCGATTACGATTACCGACGCTCAATTTGAATTTGAAGTCCTCAAAGCTTCTGAACCTGTCCTGGTATACTTTTGGGCGGATTGGTGCGGTCCTTGTCGCTTGGTATCCCCTTCGATTAATCAAATGGCCAGCGAATATGGCGATCGCCTCAAAGTCGTAAAAATGGAAGTAGACCCCAATCCTAAAGCGGTAGATAAGTATAAAGTAGAGGGCGTTCCGGGACTGCGCCTGTTCAAGTCTGGAGAGCTTATCGCTTCTGATGAAGGGGCACTCACCAAACAAAAATTAGTGGACATGATCCAGCCCCACCTGTAACCCATCCCCCCATTCCCTACCTCATGATTCGTTTTGCCGATCGCCTCAAATCATTTGAACATAATGTCTTTGCCGATATGGATCGTGGCAAAGGGAAAGCCAGAGCTGCGGGTTTAGAAGTCATTGATTTATCCTTGGGATCGTCCGATCAACCGGCTGCCCCCCAGGTGATCGAGGCGATCGCCCAAACTCTCCCCGATACCCGCACCCACGGCTATCAACTGTTCAATAGTACCCTGCCATTCCGCCAAGCCTGTGGGAAGTGGTACACCGATAAATACAACATTCCCGTCGATCCAGAAACGGAAGTCCTGGCTTTAATTGGTTCTCAAGAAGGCACGGCTCATCTTCCTCTAGCCATCCTTAACCCTGGAGATATCGCTATTTTGCTCGATCCAGGCTATCCGTCTCACTATGGTGGGGTTTGCTTTGCCGGGGGAGACATCTACACTCTGCCGTTACGAGAAGAGAATGGATTTTTACCCGACTTTAGCGATATTCCCCCCTCTGTTTTAGACAAAGCGCGGATGATGGTTCTCAACTATCCTCATAATCCAACCTCTGCCACTGCGCCCTTATCCTTCTTCAAAGACGCGGTAGACCTATGTTTGCGCCACAATATCGCTCTCGTCCACGATGCACCCTATGCCGAATTTGTCTTTGATGGCAAACCTGCATCTCCTTCCGTCCTCCAAGCCGACCCCGATAAAGCTATCTCCATCGAATTGTTCTCCTTCTCCAAAACCTATAGTATGGGTGGATTTCGGGTGGGTTATGCGATCGGCAATCCCCAATTGATAGCTGGATTGCGCCAAGTCAAAGCAGTGGTAGACTTTAATCAGTACCAAGGCATCTTTAATGGGGCGATCGCCGCCCTCCAAGGCTCCCAAACCCATATCCAGACCACGATTAACCGCTTTCAACAGCGTCGCGATGCCTTTATTCGTGCCATGGACGACATAGGTTGGCCGATTTCTCCCTCCGCTGCCACCATGTTTGTCTGGGCCAAATTACCGAAGAAATGGGAAAAACACTCAGTCAAGTTTTGCACCCAACTCGTGGAAACTACAGGGGTAGCGGCCTCCCCTGGAGCTGGTTTTGGCCCTTCTGGAGAGGGCTTTGTCCGTTTTGCCCTCGTCCATGACCCCCACATTCTCCAACAGGCTGCCACTCGGATCAGCCAGTTTTTGCAATCGTAGAAATACGGAAAATGGCATCTTAATTTCCTGGAAAACTTTATAGAAACTTGTTGTAATCTTCATCCTAACTTCACCACAGGTCAAGGGTTTGAGGCTATGATAGGAGCAAGTTGCAAGGCAATAACTTCCCCAAACTGAGCCACCCAAAGCGAGGAAGAAAATAGAGTTTCTCCAAAGAAGAACAATCACGTTGCTCTAGTGAACTCGGTCACATAGCTTCCCCAAATATCAACTTAGGATGGGACTCAGTTGAGAGGATAGCAAGTTCCCAACAACTTATTGAAAATTACAAGTCAACCCAACACACTTACAGAATTCTAGGAGCTTGAGATTATGTTTAACACTATGAAAAAAATTGCTATGGGTGCTTCCGTTGTCGCCGGTGTTAGCGTCCTCGGCGCTCCCGCATTTGCCGGTACTTTAACTGGAGTTAGCACCAGTGGAGATGTTCGCGTATTTGAAGAAATTGGTGGCGGACAAGTTCAACTTTCTGGTAGCAACGGCAGCGCAGCCATTATGGACGCTCTGGGAAATACAGGTAACGTTGAGCTAGATGACAACATCGACTATGGCTGGGCAAATGAAACCCCCTCAACCTTAACCGCTAACTTCACCGACGGCAGCATCACCTTTGGTTCCGTCGGTCAAGCTGACTGGTTAGGTGGCTTGGGAACTGCCTGGACTAACGGAATTTATAGCGCTTATACAGCTCAGTTCAATGCATTAAACATTGGCATTAACTCTGGTGCTGCTCTTTTAGGGCATATTCAAAACAACCCTCTCTTGTCCACCAAAAATGTTTTCCAACGTTTGAGCGACCCCAACATTCAATCTGTTACGAGCAACAATGGCGAATACTCCTTTGAATTAGCCGGTCATAACACCTTCGCTAGCGGTTTACAACTTAATGTAGCCGACCCACTCTACCCTGTATTATCCCAAATGATGGCTAGTGAAGTCGTTAAATACAGCTTGGACGGAGGTACAAAATGGAATTACGCTTACAGCTTTGGTACTCCCGGTTCCGCAGGTGCATTCGATCAAGGTTCCTATCAATCTGGTGTAGTTGATGCGGGTGATGGATTCTCCTTCACCCGCAACTTCAAGTTCACCGTAGGTGAACCTGCTGCTAAAGTTCCCGAACCGTCCACTCTCCTAGGTTTAGCTGCCATTGGCGGTCTGGTTGCTGCGTCCAAGCGCCGCAAGAATGCCTAGGTCAAGTCCTGTTGAAACTGGTATGCATCAAGTCAGGTAGTCTAATTTCCTCCGAATTAAACTATATGAAGAACTTGGGGAGCCATTAGGCTCCTTTTTTTAGTTTTCTAGGGAATCTGAAGTCTGTTTAAGCATTATCATTGCGATCAAAGGGAAGCGATCGCCCACTGCCCCCTATTCCTAGCATTGAGTCTCCTGGTCATATCAAGTTCGATGAATAAGTTATACCATTTCTCTATGAAGTTGCGCTTAATAAGGCATCGACCAAGTAGTCCCATCCAGTAATCGAGGCGATCGTTAACTTTTCACTCACCACCAAATGAAGCTTACAGCGCTTCGCGCTGTTATGAGGCACAGTAACAACAATGAGCAAACCCTATTCTTAAATGTTGAGGATTAATTAAG
>NZ_JAGHZN010000058.1:0-41453 GCF_017746735.1 Roseofilum sp. Guam
TGAATGCTCTTTCCATAAAAGACTATTTGACTCTTGTTTACATTATAGCCCCTTCAATGTAAGACCGGCAAGTTAAAACATGCTATAACCGATTTTCCAAAACAGCAGCCACCACGCGATGATCCTCATCTTGGGAGAGGGCTTGTAGGGCTTCCTGAGCTGCTTCTGAGTCAGCAAACTGTTGTAGCGCCCAAGCGACTTTGCGACGGATGCGCCATTCGGGTGAGGCGATCGCCGGTAATAGGGTTTCTAGGGCTGCTTGTTGTTTGTGGGTATTGACTAAGCAAGCGAGTCCTTCGATGGAAGCTTCAATAACCGTAATATCTTCGCCGTCTAAGCCACACAGACAAACTTCTAATAAGGCTTCTGGATGACCGAGGTCAGCAAGAGCAGCAATGATGCTGCGACGGAGCAACCAATGGTTATCTTGATGAAAGGCGATCACCAAATGGGAGATGGCGACTTGACCGGCGTAGGAGAGAGAGTTGGCAGCTTCCGATCGCACATTGGGGTCTGGGTCTCGTTTGAGCAGTTCCAGCAGGGCAGGAAAAGAGTCGGGGGATTGTTTGCGCCCTAGTCCCATGGCAACAAAGGAACGGACGAGAAAATCGGGGTCGTTGATTTTACTCATCAGCAAGGGGACTGCATCTTCACTGCTATAGTCTTTGAGGGCGGTGACGGCTTTGAGTCGGTCTTGGGAATTGGAGCTGTTGAGGGCAGTTTGGATTTGATGCAGTTCCATGGGGGTTGGCGAGGTCTTGTGTTACGTTTCTTAAAATTTTAACCACAGACTCCAATATTTGGGAAGATGATAGGTGTTACAAAATGCCAAATTGAGTGTTAATACCCTAATTGAATCCCTATGTCTGAATCAAACTCTACTCAAGCCTCTCCTCAAGAAATTGAAGAAGTGATTCGTGAATTAGAGCAATATCGTGAACGTCTGGTCAATGATTTCTTGGGCGCTTCTCGCAAGGCTAAGTTCTCTAAAAAGCAAGCTTTAGACGATTTGGCTAATCATCAGGAAATCCTTAAAATCGATCGGGCACTTCAGGAATTGCGTGGGAATCAAAATTAATCGAATTTAGAGGGGATAAATAACGAAACTCCCCTCTTTAGTGTTTGCCCGTTTAATTGTCAGAAAGAGATCATGTTAAGTCCTGCTGTTCAAGAATTAATTACTAAAGCCCAAATTGTTAGTTTTGAGAGTTGGATCTCGGCCGAAAAGCCGGATGTGATTCAGGTGTTTGAACAGGCTAATCAAGAGCGCCAATATTTAACGGACGATCAGTTAAAGTATTTAGCCAGTCAAGCAGGGGAAAAGGGAGAATGGTTGGATATAGCCAAGGAATTGCGCGATCGCGCACCAGAGATTATCGATCGGGCTAGATCTGAGGTTTTAGAGCAGTTTCCCCAGATTACGGAACCAGGAGGGGCATTATATCCGGAAAAGCGGGCGGAAAATTGCTGGCGGGATTTTTGGCATTTTTTGCGCTGTATTCATTATGGAATCGCTGGCCAATCGCCCCAGTATACTAATCCAGAGGGATTGCACTATATGGATTTATTGTATCAGGAGTTAGCAGTTCCTTTAGATGCCATGGTGATGGGTTTGGAATCGATGAAACAAATTGGCATTGAACAGTGTGGTGGGGATAAGAAGACTGAGTTGTTGCCCTATTTCGATCATTTGATCGATCGGCTTAAAGGATTTGATGGTTATAGGAAGTAAAGGAGGAAAGGCAGTGTCCATGGATCGATTTCGGTATTTCTTTGATTGTTGTGTGGGAGAATGGGTGACAGAGCGGACCTATCACTATTTAACGGTTCAGGAGGTGGAACGATCGCACACAGAATTCGCGATCGCTCCCCTATCAACTGCAGCCAAAACCCAAGTTCTTAAAGATAACCAACGTCCAGAACTCGATAATATCGAATCTTTATGTGGGTTTCATTTAGGATTTGATACGGTCTCGGAAAAAGGGGAACGGGTTTCCCAGAAACTTAATATGCTGTTTGTTCCCCAGGAAGAGACCTCTGGAGTGTTGACAGGGGATTATTTGCGCGATCGCGCCTATGAAGAAGCCGCACCCAAGGTCGCCCAATTCCGCTTTGATCCCCAAACCTTGGAATTATTAATGACCACAAATTATACGCGTATAATTTCCGTAGATTCGATCGCCCTAATTAACCCCACTCTCAGAATTCGGCGCATTTTTAATTACCATCGCCCGGCAGAAGGACACCCCCTCGATCAATTGGCTCTTGTAGGGTTTGGAGTAGAACAAAAAAAATAGTGTCCTCCGAATAGGATAGTCAAATGACTCATATTCTGAGAAAATCAAACAGATTAGTCACATTAAGGGGCTGAAACTTTACAATTCTTCATAGTTTCCGGGCCGACCCTCAGGATATAAATGAGGAGATGGAAACCGGAAAGAAACTGGAAGAAATTGGCATAAAGTCAGAACATCAGCTTAGTCCGAGGAGTAAGCGTTTTCTGCACAGAAATGTTAAGTTTCTTAGCGTTTTTAAACGTCCTTCCCAGGAATTCACCCTTTTGTAGACCCTCTTTTGAAAGGAGATTAGAATAAATGCCTTTTGGACCCGCGTCGGAATTAGGAGTTTCTTTATACGAAGAAACCGATCCCATTGAAGTCTGGCCAGGACGATCGGATGAGGAAGTAGAAGCCGTCATTTGCGCAGTCTACCGCCAAGTCTTAGGCAATGCCTATGTCATGGACAGCGAACGCTTGAGTATCGCTGAATCTCAATTCAAGCGGGGAGAACTCAGCGTTCGTGAATTCGTACGTCAAGTGGCAAAATCTGGCTTATATCGCACTCGTTTCTTCGAGTCTTGCCCTCGCTATCGTGCAACGGAGTTAAACTTCAAACATCTTTTAGGCCGCGCTCCTAATAGCTATGAAGAAATGAAAGCTCATAGTGATATTTTGGATCGCGAAGGTTTTGAAGCAGATATTGATTCCTACATTGATAGTGACGAATATCAAGATACATTTGGGGAAAATATTGTCCCCTATGTGCGGGGCTACAAAACCCAAACCGGTAAAAACATGGTGGGCTTTACCCATATGTTCCAACTGATGCGCGGGCCCAGCAGCAGCGACTTCAAAGGTAGTTTGGCTGGCAATCGTCCTCGGTTGAATAAACTGGTGATTCAAGGAACACCAACCGCCGTTGTTCCTCCTTCGGGTGGTGTTGGAGGTTGGTCTTTCCAAGATTCTACTTCTAGCGCTCGGACTCGTCTGGGAGTAGGCGCGACTGAAGGTGGAAAAGTTTACCGGATTGAAGTCACGGGTTATGGTTCCCCAGGAGCAGTTAATCGGGTGTCTAAATTCCGTCGCAGCAACAAAGTGTTCTTGGTTTCCTTTGATGAACTCTCTAAGACCTATCAGCAAATCCACAAACAAGGAGGTAAGATTGCCAGCATTAGTGCTGTCAATTAATCCTGTCTTTGTGTGATCGATAGGTGGCAGTAGGACAGAGACCGTTCTACTGCCGGCTTTCTATGGAGTAGCCTAGGCAACGAAAATGCTTTCGACAATGTGCAAGGGTAGTAGATAGGGACAATAGGGCGATCGCCTAAAAAACGAAAAAATAATTGGATCTTATGGGACTAGAGGGAAAAGCCTTACATGAACCAATGGTGCGCCTGCAAATTGAGGGAGGTAACTCCCCCCATCAGCGTCGCGTCCGGTCTGGGTTAACTGTGCGCCAAAGTCAATTATCTCAGGCGATACAGCGGATTCACCGTTCAGGAGGTAAAATCCTAGAGGTTCAACGGGTCACTCAAAAGCTAGAGAAGGCTGAGACCACAACTGAGCATCAGGCGATCTCACAATCTTTCGAGTCCGTGAGGACAGAAGCATCATTAAGCGACCAGACAGATCGGATTTTAGATCGCGAAGCATCCCAAAATCCTGAACCTGTGGAAGTCGAACTCGATCCTCCAATCGCTCAAACCTTTCAACCTCAAGCACGTGCAGTTGCAGAGCCGAAACCTTTCTCTCCCATTTATTATTCCTTATTTCCGCAGCGAAAAGTTGACCGGTCGAGGATACCCCCTGTGCGTCGTCAGCGCATGAAAAATTCTCTAAAGCGTAAACAGCTATACCGAACCTTATCTCCAGGAAAGCAAAGACGGCGATTTTTCCGCTGTCAACCTTTGAAAAGACGGCGGTGACGGTAAGGGTGATATTTTAAGTTGAGATTATGGATCTGAAACAATTTGTAAAACAGTCAATTGGGCGATGGAGATCGCAACGCAGTGCCCATCATTTAGCCTTCGCCCATTTTGAAAAAGTGCGATCGACCATAGACATTATGGCCCTAGACCCCCAAGATCCGGGAGTCCTAGAGGTGTGTGAATTATATAAGATCGATCCAGCCAGCATGGAATCCCCATTTAGGATGACTTGGGAAGGAGAATCGGATTGGGATGAAGATGATTGGGATAAAGAAGAGGAAGAAGAAGAAGAACAGGAACTCAAGGGATCGTGTATTTTAGTCCCCATTCCTGACCCGGAGTCTCCCCAGAATGGCCAACTCCTGCGCGATCGCGGTTATGCCGAAACCATTCCAGCGATCGGTCACTATTCTCTCAATACTGAAGGCATCTTTACCTTAATCACTGAATACGATCGGGCAGCAGCCGAAGAGCGGATTTGGTTTGCTACCCCTAATTTACGTTTTCGGGTTTCCCAAATTAAAACCCGTGATGGCCAAGGCGTAACCACTGCTTCTTTTTCTTCTGAAATCCGGTCTCTATCCTCCTAAAGCTTGAGACTGTTGGGCAAACCGTCAATTTATCCGCGATCCCCATATAGATAAAAACCACAATTTAAGATATAATTTGGGGATCGTAAAAAACTTGTTATGGTCATCAATTGCCAGGTATACCCCTAGCCAATCACAATTTCTGTCCCTGGCTAATTGTCCCCAACCCCTAGAATAGCAAACTGTTCCATGACCTCTAGTGTATCTGTATCCTCTTCTCAGGAACTGATTAGATTCGCTCATTGGTTAGCTGGAGATTTTAGCAATCATCAGCAAGCCTATAACCACCCCACATTATATGCCCATATTCATGTCTTGTGGCGACCCCTGCCCTGGGAATTTTTTCAAGGTATTGGGTTTTATTCGGAGCAAGTCTATGACTATGATCTCTGGAGTCCATACCGTCAAGGCGTACATCGGTTAGTCGATCAAGGCGATCGCATTTATATCGAAAACTATAGCTTACAAGACTCCATCCTTTATGCGGGTTCAGCACGAGAATTAAGCATTCTCCAGACCATTACCCCCCAGGTCATCCAACGGCGCTATAACTGCTCCATGGTTTTCCAATGGGATGGAACGTGCTATCGGGGATCGGTAGAACCCGGAAATCAATGTCTCATTCATCGCAAGGGACACCAAACCTACTTGGTTAGTGAAGTAGAACTGACAGAAAACACGTGGAAAAGTCTGGATCGGGGGATGGATGTCAAGACCCATGAACAGATTTGGGGGTCAACAGAGGGAGCCTTGGAATTTGAAAAGATAACCAGTTTTGCCCAAGAAGTCCCCACCGAAAATTTAGGACTGTAAACCTCTTGAAAATGATGAAGGATAAACGAGTGTAACAAAAAATCAACCTTAATCCAAAATTTGCTAAAATGGCTAAAGATACATCAAACAATCGTACCCAATATTCAGAGTCAAAAATGAAGTTAGGAATTTCTATTACCCCCACTGGAAAAGAGCTACTGAGCGAGATGGCTAAAACCACGAAACTATCCCGTTCGGAATTGGTAGAGCGGCTTTCTAGGGGGTATATCAGCATTAAAAGTGAGCTGACGAATACGATTCTAACTTTAGACTTTGAGACTAAATCAGGGGATGCCAATGGTTCAAAAAACGAGTCCAAGTTTCCGGCACTGAAAAATATTGCCGTTAGTCAAGTTTCATCAGCAGAAGCGCCTCCAACTTCAGCCGAAGTTGCCGAACTGAACCAAGCTTTGGCAGAAAAAGAGCAAAACATTGCGACCCTACAGGAAAAGCTGACCGCTTATCAGAAACACAAATCTACGGAGTCCGTACTCAAGCAAACTATTGCTGAAAAAGAATACCAGATTTCTGAATTGCAAGCTCAAGTGAAACAGCTTCAGGATCAGGAGGCTCATCAAAGCAGGAGTGAAGAGGAAAATCAAGAAGCGATCGCCGCTTGGCAGCAAAAAATAACTGAACAAGGACAAACGATTGCGCAGTTACAAGCTCAAGTTAACCAACTTCAGCAAACCCATGATGTCCTGAAAAATACTACGGTTCCCAAAGAGCATTACGAAGCGATTCAAGCCCAGTTATTAGAAGCTCAACAACAGCAAGACCATCAGAGTCAGAATCAGTCTATCTCCGACCAAGAGTATGAAGCCCTAGAATATAAACTGCAACAACAGTACCAGATTGTGGAGAGTCTACAGGCACAATTACAAAGTGTGAAAACGCCCCATGCAAAGGAAAGTCAATTGCGATCGCAATTGCATCTCCAGCAGGAAACGATCCAATCCTTAGAGGAAAAAGTACATCGCTTGCAACAAGTTTCGGCGATCGGTGAATATCACCTAAACCGGTGGCGCACTCATAGCTTTTAAACCAGTAGGGGCGAAGAATTTTTCGCCCCTATTCTGCTAAATGATCGCTTGATATTTCTTGTCCATCTCTTCCAACTGGGTTGGAAGGACACACCGGCGTTCTGAGGCATAACTCATTAAATTGACCCCATTGAGCATTTTCACGGTACTCACACGCACGCGGAAATTATCCGTAATAAACCAAGCCCTTTCTTGTCCTTGATTGCGCTCATACTCCGTCTCAATGGTTAATACCCCATCCGTCGCAAAATGGTATCGTCCAATCACCGGGATACCCTCAACATACCCTCGATTTCGCAAAAAATAGCCTTGGCGAGGATTATCTGAATTAGGAATATCCACCAAAACCGCAGCATAATTGGGATTAGGTTCTTGGTCAGTATCTAAGTTGTCTTGCCACATAAAACTTGCTCCCCCAGACGCTGTAGCCGGATCGGTCTTATTGATCTCACAAAGCTCTACCACTTTGGGATCATTGGGGCCAAAAACTTGGACAATGAGATTAGAAAGTCCAGACTCATTAATCGTAGAGTCAAAATGATGGACAGTGCGCTCCGAATACCAAACTCCTTCACTTTTGCGAAAGAAGTCCATCATCGTCATAGGATGCTGAAGTAACATGAATAGTCAAACCTTCTGTTGTCAGATCAATCGGCAGATGTGGTTTTTAATTAAGAAAAGTTAACAAAACTCTAAGTCATGTGCCCTAAAATTTTAGGATAAATCAAATTGGTTCATATTCGTTCATTCAACATGGTGTATACAGAAAATGGCGATCGCACTCCAGAGCAACTCGGACTGCATCCCGGAGCAGATCGACCTGGAATAGACGCTATGCAAATGGATTTATCCGGCATAGACTTAAATCAAGCTAATTTAGCCACTGCTAACTTGATTGGCACAAACCTGAGCAGAGCTTCCTTGAATGGAGTCAACCTAGAAGGGGCAGATCTACGAGGGGCAGATCTACGAGGAGCCAACTTACAGGGGGCGAACCTCAAAGGAGCATACTTAAATCGATCCCAACTGCAAAGTGCCAATTTAACCGCCGCAGTTTTAGAAGAGACTAGGCTAAAACTGTCTCTCTACAACAGTGAAACCCTTTGGCCAGAAGGTTTCGACTATCGGAAATCAGGAGCACTCGGACCAAAAGCAAGTTTAGCTGGAGTATTTCTAAATACCGCTAATCTTCGAGGAGCCGATCTACAGGGTGCTAATTTGCGCGGTGCTTATCTGAGTGGAACAGACCTAACCGAAGCCAATTTAGAAGATGCAGCCTTGAGTGGAGCCAATTTACAAAAAGCCTTTTTAACCGGCGCTAATTTGCGTAACGCTCGCTTGAATAATACAGAATTGCAAGGGGTAGACTTTCGCTGCGCCGATCTCACGGGAGCCAGTTTTGACCAAGTACAGAATATTGCCGGAGCCGACTTTAGTCAGGTCAAAGGTTTAACCGAACAAGCTCAGAGCCTTCTGCGTGGACGACAAGCTCAAGAATTAGGTACTTGGAACCCTTTTACACGCCGTAGTACGGCTGAGAGTTTAGGCATTACATTTGGATGAATGGGGCATGTAGAGGTGGACGGCTGTTCGCCCCTACAGGTTTTTCCAGCACATGAGCGCAAAGTGCTATATAGCAGAGAAAGGGAGAGTTAGGACATTTTCTATTGCGATTCGTGCCTGTTGCTAGAGTGCCTTAAACCATCACCTACAACTCCTTTTCTGCTATACCAGTAGTCCCTGAGTGCCCATTGCCCACGCCCTATTCCCTTGATAATGAATGATTCTTTATGATTCGTTATTTTCCTCCTGACTCTCCTTGCCCGACTTAATCAGTTTTACGATCGCCAAATCATTAAACTCCTCAGCGAGAGTCAAAACTTTTTCGGCAAACACCTTGTATGTAGGATGCCGTTCCATTAAATTCTTGGCTTTTTGTTCTACTACTTCAATATCACCAATCCTTGCTGCTTTCAAAATTCCTTCTAATTCCTCTGAAGTAGGAAAGATCATTTCCTCATGTTCAGATTCTTCTCCATCTTTTGCCCCTTCATACACCCACTCCAGTTGCAAATGATGCTGTAATTGTTCTAATAACTGGGAGAATTGAATCGGTTGGGGTAGAAAATCATTACTGCCGAGTTCTATGGCACGATCGCGATTTTGCTCATATACATTAGCTGAAGTAGCAATCACGATCATCTCTTGAAACTCTGGGTTTTGTCGCAACTGGGAAATGACCGCCCATCCATCTAGAATCGGCATCATTAAGTCAACAATCATCACATCAGGATGTAGCTCACTGGCTTTTCTCAGAGCTGTTTCACCCTGTTGAGCTGCAAAGATCTTAAAGCCCAAAGGTTCGAGCAATTTCGTAAAAATATCCAGATTATCCAAGTGATCGTCAACAACCAAAATACTCACGGGTTGGTGATTAGAATAGCCAGTAATGTGGTCAGCCGAGGTTTTTGGCGTGAGTACAGTTCCTTCTCCTTCTCCTAAAAGCAGATCTAGGTCAAAGCAGAATGTACTTCCTTCCCCATATACCGATACGACTTGCAATTGAGACCCCATCATCTCTACTAATTGTTGAGAAATAGCCAATCCTAGTCCGGTTCCTTTTGCCTTTCGTTTCGCTTCTCCAACTTGCTCAAAGGGTTGGAAAATCTTTTCCATTTGTTCAGGGGTCATTCCTGCACCCGTATCGATTACTTCAAAGCGGATAGTTGCTGTTGACTCAGATTGAGCGTTATTTTGAGTGTGGCTTTCTGCTTGCTTTTGGACGGACAGGGTAACAGAGCCGCGATCGGTAAACTTAATGGCATTATTGAGCAGATTGAGCAAAACTTGGCGCAATCGCTTTTCATCAACCACAACTTCTTCTGGGAGATCGTTGGAGAAATTCCATTTAAACGGTAAATTCTTTTCTGTGGCTTTGATCTGGCAAATTTCGGTAACCCCAAAGAGTAGGGTGGAAAAATGAATCGGTTCGGGGAATAAGTCGAGTTTTCGAGCCTCAATTTTGGAAAGGTCAAGAATATCATTAATTAATTTGAGTAAGTGTTCTCCACTTTGTTGAATAACAGAGACACTTTTTTTATCGAAGGAGTGGACAGTCGCAGAGCGCTTGAGAATTTGGGCATACCCCAAGATGCCATTGAGGGGAGTTCGCAACTCGTGACTCATGTTGGCGAGGAATTCACTTTTGGCTTGATTGGCAACATCGGCCGCTTCTTTAGCCTGTACTAATTGTTGAGTGCGCTTCTCTACTTTAGCTTCTAGGTTTTTCGAGTAGTCGGAGAGATGTTGGTTGGCAATGAAGAGTTGTTGATTAGCGATCGCCAGTTTTTGCTGCTTATAAGTATTCGTCGTTATGATTGAACTGAGTACAAAAGCGGCCAGGGGAGACATCACTGGAATCAGGATGCCGACCAAGAAGGCCCCATAGGCTCCCACCAACAACCCTGCACTCCACAGAATGACACTCCACAAGACATTCCCTCCAGGAAGAGTCCGGTTTTTCTGCTCACCCCAAACGATCACCAACCAGAGTCCCGCACTTCCCAACGAGGCCCAAAGTCCGATCCAAAGTGCTTGCATACTCCCTGTCCATCCCTTAATCGAGGGACGACCCTCTAAGGCGCTGCGAATGATTTGACTGATAATATTGGCATGAACCACCACGCCTGGAGTCAGTTCTTTGGTTTCTAACCAACTGGTACTATAGGGCGTAGCAAAGAAATCATTGGTACTTGGAGCGGTTGATCCAATGAGAACAATGCGATCGTGCATTAAGTCAGGTGCAATCTGACCTTGGACCACATCCCGCAAAGCGATCGTCGGAAACATGGTCGTTGGTCCTCGCCAATTGAGTAAAATCTGATAGCCACCGAGGGCTTTTTTGGAATAGCCGGCCTCTCGATTTTGCAGGGGAGTAAAGGTGGTAAAACCCAGTTGGAATTTGAGCTGTTCTGGATTAAGCATATTTAAGGTAATGTCCCGTTGCTCCAGATATTGGATCGCAATATTGGCAGCCAACCCATCTTTAATTGCCCCTTCTTCTTGGTTATCAGTTGTAGAGAGTAACGCACGGCGGATGTTTCCATCTCCATCCAACATCAGATCGGCAAGGGCAACTCGATCTAGGGCTTGTAAAATTGGAGGGGGTTCGACGCGATCTCCAATAATTTTTTCCACTCCGATGAGGTTGGGAGTGCTACCAAAAACCTCTTTGAGTTCCGCATGTCCTGGTTCTTCGGGAATATTGCGATAGATATCCAACCCAATCATCGCCGGTTCCTGGGAGCTAATTTGTTGGATGGCTTGGGCTAACAGGCGATCGGGAATCGGCCAGTTGCCCGCAAATTTAATATCTTCTTCATCAATGGTGACAATAACAATGGTCTCCTCCATAGATTCCTGTGGCCGCAAGCGAAAAAACAGATCCCGTATGCCCCATTCCAACAGATTGAACATGCCTAAGAGATTAATCGCGATCGCACTCGCCGATACACTAGAAGCAATGATGATCAGGCAAAGGTAAGGTCTGATTGATGCTTGGAATCTTGGCAACATAGTTCAATTCATTATTAATTAAGCAAAGGTTACCTGACCCTCACTGATTTTTTGGACAGTGCTTCCTTTAGTCGGCACTTTCCTCTGAGGATTTCTCCTTTGATTGCCAACTAATGCGCTTTTTTTCTTGCTGCTGTAAATATTTAATTGTGGTGTTATAGACAAGAAAATATTTCTCAAACTGTCGCTTGAGTCTTGCTCTTTATTCAGGGTTTAGGAGCATTCAGATCTGGCGTAATCTTCTTACTGTAACTCCTGAATCTGGGCATTTAGATTTAGTAAGCTGTTGGAATCAGAGAGGCTTTAGTTAGTTTGGATAAGTTTACTGAGTCTAACAACTCTGTCCATTCTGCCACCAATTCAGGATTCGTGGGATCAACCACTTGTAAGGCTGCGAGGATAGCAGCACAGTCATACCAGACTCCATTCTCTGCGAGGATTGAGGACTGCTGTAAACGGGTTTTGCCTTCGAGCGATCTCGCCAACTGAGAACTTGGAGCAATTCTTTTCACCAAACCATCAACAAACGGAGTGTTGGGAGATAATCCTGGCTCCAACTTAAGGGCAAAATACCACTGATAGAGTTTACCCACTTCCAATCCAGGCGCATCTTCAGGAAGTTGAATGGCAAGAATTCCACCTTTTCCAGAGACCGGAATTGACGTAGTGTACAGAAGAGTTTTGTCCTCATCTTTGAGAGAAAAGATTCCTTCTCCTCCTGGGGACTCAGGCACATAAACCAAAATCATAGGATGGCTTGATAGAGTCGTACCGTAGAAATTCTCGGGTAACACGGCCACCATAGCTGATTGCTCAAGATAGTTCTGCTCACTGCGAGCTGCGCCCCCTGCTGCTTGACTGGGAGAACTATTATCTGAAGGAGGAATAAAACTACCTCTTGATGCTCCCCCTGCTGCTTGGCTTGGAGCGCTATTATCTGAAGGAGGGGTAAAGCTCTGACGAGATGCTCCTCCTGTGGATTGACTAGGTGCACTATTGTCTGAAGGAGGTAAGAAACTACTCCTTGATGCTCCTCCTGTGGGCACTATTGTCTGAAGGAGGTAAGAAACTACTCCTTGATGCTCCTCCTGTGGATTGACGGGGTGCGCTATTATCTGAAGGAGGGGTAAACATAGCAGCTTGAACCGTTTCTATTGCTATCGAGAGCGTTACGATCGTCACTAGAGACAAGCTTGCTGCTTGTATAGCGTGTTTCTTAAGTTTCATAGGTTTGGCCTCACGGATTTTGGGTGATAGGGATAAGTTAAGTTGAGCAGACTTGAGAAATAAGAAATAAATTTTGATTGGAGATAGTTATAATCTAACGTTAACTTAAAGTTCCGTGGTGCTTCAACTTAGAGTGCCCTTACCGTTTCTTAGGGTTTCATTGTTGCAGTGCTGCGATGCTGCGATCGGGATCTTGGATTGAGCCTCTTTTACCCAACCCAATCGTTTTAGCATTTTTAGCTATTTTATATAAAAGTATTTTAGTATACAAAGCTTACCTTCTGCAACCTCATTTTAAAACAATTGCAGAGAGGATACAAGGCGATCGCCAATTATTTCTGATTGTTTTGATTCTCTTTCAACTTCCCACTCCCGACTTCCGCAATCTAGAAACTTCCCTGACTTGAGGCTCTAACTCCTGTAAAGAAAGTCAGAGCCAAGTAGTCAGCAGGGCTTTTTGTCCGAATCGGGAAAAGGTGCAGGTGAAGCGGTGACTCAAGAATTTCATTTGTCCGTCACGCCAGTGGGTTATGTCAGGGAAAGCGCCAGTGGGAATCTCCCCTTGCGTAAAACTTACTTAGTGCGAACCGAATTAGTCGCTCCTGGAGTTCCTCTAGCGGAAGAACAGGTGGAATGGCCGATCGCCGATTGGCTAGAATTAACCGAATATCTGATCGGCAATCCTCTATTTCCGACTCCCCTTTCCTCCGAATCTGTAGATTTAGTCAGTTTTGGCAAAAGCTTGTATAGCTCCCTCTTTCAAGGAATGATCGCCCAAAGTTGGCATACTGCCCAAGGAATTGCCCATAACCGCACCGAACCCCTACGGTTGCGCTTACACTTGAAAGATCCCCTAGTCGCCCAACTTCCTTGGGAGATTCTTCATGCTGGAGATCGCCCTCTCACCACCAATACGGAAATTCTCTTTTCTCGCTACCATCTCAATCCCAGAGTCCGACCTTTAAACTCCGATCCAATTGTAGAACCGTTGAACATCTTGATGGTGCTTTCAGCGCCCAGCGATCAACAAGGATTAGCTCTCGATCAAGAAATGTATCGCTTACAAGGGGAACTGCAAAATCACGAAAGCAGAGGTTTAGATGTCCATCTGGATATTCTCACCTTTCCCGATCGCGAACAATTAACCCGAACCCTAGAACAAGGACAATATCATATTTTCCATTATTCCGGTCACAGTCAAGCCAATGCCTTGGGAGGCGAAATCTATCTCAAAAATCGACACACGGGCTTAACTGAACAACTCCATGGAGAAGATCTAGCCGGTTTATTAGTCAATAATGGGATTTTAATGGCCCTGTTTAATTCCTGTTCCAGTGCCGGAACCGGAGATACCAGTTTAGCCGAAAGTTTGCTCAAACGAGGGATTCCCAGTGTCTTGGCAATGGGCGATCGCATCCCCGATCAAGTCGCCATCACCTTTAGTCAATTATTCTATCGCAACCTGAAGCGAGAATATGCCATTGATTTAAGCTTAAATCGGACTCGTCAAGGTCTGATTGCTGCCTATGGTTCCGACGCTCTCTATTTTGCCTTGCCCATTCTCTATTTACAACCTGGATTTGAGCAATTTTTGCCTCCAGAGAAGCGCCCCCATTCTGTCTCTCGTCCTGTGCCTGCTGTTGCGTCTCCACAAGTTCCTCAGCTTTCCATCAAGAAGGATAAAACCTACTATCAGCAACGGATTCAAGAAAATGCCCAGGATGTAGAAGCCTACGATCGCTTAGGAGTCATTTTTTATCAAGAAGGTCAAATTGAAGATGCTATTTCTGCCCATCAGATGGCTGTATTAACTGATGCCCATTATACCGACGCTTATTACCATTTAGGCTGTATTTTATATGAACAAGGCCGAGTCCAAGAAGCCATTGATCTCTATCGTCAATTGCTCGATCTCGATCCAGAACATCCCCAAGGGAATATCGCCTTGAATCAAGCTTTGGCGCACACTCAAGCGATTTCCTCTTTACCTGTAGAGAGACGCGAAGACAAGGCATTACCGGACAAGAGGCGATCACCTAAGCGATGGGTGAAACTCTCGTCTTTTCCCTTAGATCTTAGGCGTTTTGGGATGATAGGGACGAGCCTTTTGGGGGGAGTTGCTCTATTAATATTTAGTATTTCCCAGGGATATATTACGTTTGTCAATCCTTGGGAAGATTCTGTTGTCGTGCGTCCTTCTCCTCTGCCTACAGATCAGCCCAATACAGAAAATGCCAATCAGAATTTGGTCATTCAGGCGATCGCTGAGTTTAATCAAGGTAATGTGGAGCAAGGAATTATCCATGTAGAAGATTTGCTTGACAGTGGAGTTATTTCCTATGCAAAGCAAGCCTTAGAAACCGCTCCCCGTGAGTTGAACAATGAGCCAGAGTTGAGTTATATTTGGGGACGCTTAGTTTGGCAAGCTCTACAACAGGGAAATCGCAATTATAGTGTGGATGATGCCATCCGCTATTGGGGAATTCCGATAAAAAAAGGGTTTCAACAAGCAAAATATTACAATGCTTTAGGATTTGCTTATTATGCCTACAAGGATTTAGATCAAGCCAAGAAGAATTTTGAGCTGGCAACTCAGCATACTGAGAGTGAGACTTCCCCAGAATTATTAACGGCTTATGCTGGATTAGCCTTAGTTTTTGCCCAGGAAAATCAAGAGCAAAAAGCATTTGAGTTCTATGAGGCTGTAATGGTTCGCGCTCCCTTGGCATTTCAACCTCTATCTCTAGGAAAAGACGATTGGTTATGGACCAATGAGGCGATCTCTCAATGGAGTTTTTTGGGTGATCGTTTACCTAGAGTTGCAGAGAAAAACAATTAGGGAAGGCAATAGGCAATAGGCAATAGGCAACAGGCAATAGAGAAAACCGAGTTTTCTCGACTGTCTACTTCCTACTTTTTGAGAAAGTGACAGAAGAAGTCTAATTATTAGACCTCTTGCATACAGGACTTTGTGCTGTTACGGAGTACACTATTGAATCCCCAAAGCCATGTACCACAATCCTATTCCCTATTCCCTATTCTCTAACGTCTACCAGAAGTCTACTAATGAATACTAATACTCAATTCCGGGTTGTGCTTTGACTCCTTGCTCGCGGAAAGGATGTTTAAGTAACTTCATTTCAGTAACCAAATCTGCCGCTTCAATTAGGGCTTCTGGCGCACCTCTGCCCGTGAGGATGACGTGGGAATCTTGGGGTTTTGTGCTTAAACCGGCAATAATGTCTTCAACCTGCAAATATCCCAATTTAAGCGCCACATTAATTTCATCGAGTAATACGAGGCGAAATTCCGGGTTTTGCAAATAGGCTAATCCCTGTTGCCAAGCTTCTGTGGCTTTGGCGATGTCGCGATCGCGATCTTGAGTATCCCAAGTAAAGCCTTCTCCCATAGCCTTAAATTCCAGTTGTTGGGGAACCCAAGGTTGTAAAACGGCTTTCTCTGCTGGTTCCCATGCGCCTTTGATAAATTGCACAATCGCCACTTTATAGCCCTGACCGAGCGATCGCAATACTATCCCTAACGCGGCTGTAGTTTTGCCTTTCCCATTTCCCGTATGGACAATAATCAAACCCTTTTCCTTATCGGCTTTGCTAACGCGCTCTTTTTGCACCTCTTGGCGACGTTTCATTTTTTTCTGGTGTTGCTCGGCGCTCAGAGATGAAGATTGGGTATGCATAGCAGAAACACGGTTAACATTCTGTTTACAGTTTATCAGGGAGTGGGGAGTCGGCAGACATGATAAAAACCTGCTCTCTATGGGGTATATCCGTAATTAACCCGTTTGATTAATTCTTCTTACTGCACTGACCTTCCCGAAATCCCAGGATTTTGTAACAATATAGATAACGACGATCGCCGTCGTCCCTCACCTCCCATACAGGACAGAAAACTATGGTAGCACTGACCGATCGCCCTCAAAAAAGACTAACAATAGAAACCGCTTCGATCGCCGAAAATACAACAACGATCCGCTCCCTCGACTGGGATCGCGATCGCTTTGACATCGAGTTCGGACTACAAAATGGCACCACCTACAACTCCTTCATTATCCAAGGTGAAAAAACCGCTCTGGTCGATACGTCCCATCGTAAATTTGAGCAACTCTATCTCGACACCCTCAAAGGACAAATCGACCCCGCCACCATTGACTACATTATTATCAGTCATACAGAACCCGATCATAGTGCCTTGGTCAAAGATGTCCTCGAACTCGCGCCTCATGCAGTCGTGGTTGGGGCTAAAATTGCCGTTCAATTTCTCCAAAACCTAATTCATAAACCCTTTGAAAGCCAATTGGTGAAAAATGGCGATACCCTAGATTTGGGTCAAGGCCATATTTTAGAATTCGTTAGCGCTCCGAATCTCCATTGGCCCGATACCATCTTTACCTACGACCATAAAACTTCTGTTCTTTATACCTGCGATGCCTTCGGAATGCACTATTGCTCCGATCGCACCTATGATGAAAACTTAAGCGATATCGAAGCAGACTTTCGCTTTTACTATGAATGCTTAATGGCTCCCAATGCCCGCTCTGTTGTTAACGCCATGAAACGGATGGCCAAACTCCCAGAGATTAACCTGATTGCCACCGGCCATGGCCCCCTATTGTGGCATAACTTAGAGGAACTCACGGGCCGTTACGATCGCTGGAGTAAGGAGAAAACCAAAGCCGAAAAAACCGTTGCCGTTTTCTATACTTCAGATTATGGCTATAGCGATCGCCTCTCGCAAGCAATTTCCCACGGAATCACCAAAACCGGGATCGCTGTAGAAATGATGGACTTGCGAGCGTCCGATCCTCAGGAAGTCCGGGAACTGGTGGAAATGGCATCAGCCCTCGTCATTGGAGCGACTCCCCAGTCCGGAGATGTCGGCAAAGAAGCAGAAGCGGCCTTGAGTACCATTTTAGTCGCTGCCAACGATAAACAGGCGATCGGTCTGTTTGAGTCTGGTGGAGGGGACGATCTCTCCATATATCCCCTGCGGAACCAATTCCAAGAACTGGGACTTAAAGAAGCCTTTCCCGCTATTTTGATCAAAGAAGCTCCCACAGAAGCCACCTATCAAGTCTGTGAAGAAGCGGGAACGGATATGGGGCAACTTTTGGGACTCAAAGATGCCATTAAACAGATGAAGTCCCTGGATAATGATCTAGACCGAGCCTTGGGTCGCTTAAGTGGCGGACTTTATATCATTACCGCCCAAAAAGGTGAACTCAAAAGCGCTATGCTCGCGTCTTGGGTCACTCAAGCAAGTTTTAAGCCCCTAGGGATTACCATTGCTGTAGCCAAAGATCGGGCGATCGAATCCCTGATGCATGTAGGCGATACTTTTGTTCTCAATATCCTCAGTGAAGATAACTATCAAGGCTTAATGCGCCACTTCCTCAAGCGCTTTGGCCCTGGTGCAGACCGCTTTGAAGGGGTAAAAACCCAAACAGCCGCCAATGGCAGCCCCATTTTGACAGATGCTCTTGCTTATCTGGAATGTGAAGTGGCTAGTCGGATGGAGCTTTCCGATCATTGGTTAGTCTATTCCACCATTGATACTGGACGAGTGAGTAATGTAGATGCTCTAACCGCCGTTCACCATCGAAAGGTGGGCAACCATTATTAAAGAGGGAGGCAATGGGCAACAGGCAATAGGGAAAACCTGGTTTTCCCTTTGTCCTTGAGGATTATAATTCAGAATAATCCTGTAGGGGTTAACAGCACTTAACCCCCACGGAACCTCCCAGCAATTTTAGACCCTTTGGGTGAATACACTAGCCAGACGCTTGAGAATTTGCAGCACGGGATATAAACCATTCTGGCGGTTGCGAAGGTTGAACTCATCTGAGAGATCATAAATAAACCCGTTCACATCAGGTATAAGTTTCACAAAGGTAAAATTAGCTCCATTGGTGAGGAGTCCATAGGTGGCAGATGTGGCGGCATGAGGACTAGCAAGGAGATAAGAAAGTAGTTGAGATCTGCCTACTTCTAGGGAAAAAGCCGCTTGCTTAGACTCGATCGCCAATACCCAAAACTTCTCACCCAACACCAATACATCTAAGTTGCCCGTAACTTTCAATTCTCCATCTTGGTCAGTGATTTCTGTAGAGACTTCCGAGCGAATGCGGAAGGGAGGTAAAAAGAAACCTGCCATATCTAACAGAGGAGAAAGAACGACCATTTTTACCGTGTTTTCCAGCAGTGGAGGATAGCGCAGGAGATAAGTATAGCTGGTTTTAATGCGATCGCAGCGCTCTTGCTCTGTATCGGTCAATTCTGGTAGCGCTGTGTGCCATTCTGAGAAAGCATCAGGGTCATTTGTCAAGTGCAGTTGAAAACGATCTTCGAGTTCACTTAGAGAAACGGTTCTAGCAGTCAGCGTTGGCATGGAGGGTAAATGTGGAGATCGGATTAATTTAAGTGTATGCTTTGAGTGTAACCCTTAAAGGCAAGATGCATAAGCCGGGATAAACGGGCCTTGCTAAGTTTTACGGAATCGCTATACTATGAGCTGAATCCAATTCGCACGATAGCTCAATTAACCGATCACTCACTAATTAACCCAAAACTAAGGTGGAAATCTCTATTTCTAATCAACAAAACATTACTCTAGCTCCAGATGTCCTAGTTCAGGAACTTTCTGGAGAATCAGTATTACTAAACCTAAACAGTGAGGAATACTTCGGCTTGGATGAGGTGGGTTCACGGATGTTATCCCTGTTGACGGGTTCTGCTTCGATTCAAGAAGCGAGCGATCGCCTCTTGGAAGAGTATGAGGTAGAGCCGGAAAAACTGCACCAAGATTTAATTGAACTGATTGAAAATATGGTTGATCATGACCTGGTTACTGTGAGTCCAGCGTAAAAGTGGCTTCAGGGATCGGGGGCGATCGCCAATTTTTTTTCAATATGCCATAAAAATAATTCAGGAAAATCCTTCAGTTGAGCTATAGTACACTCTGGAAAAATCAAGGCAGATCGGTTTACAGTTCAGGCATAGGTGGAGTATAATCAGCTCGTTTTAAGTGGCCAGACTGATTTAAAAATCAGCTAATTACTCCATCTAAACACCATATAGAGGTGAAGAGAGTGAGCGGAATCGTAGGAATCGTCAATGCCGATCAGTCTCCCGTTGACCGGGAGCGATTGGCAAAGATGACAGGATATATGACCTTCCGGGGGCCGGATGTCCAGAGAATCTGGGCAGAGGGTTCCGTCGGTTTTGGGCATACCCTGCTGAGGACAACTGACGAATCTGCAAATGAAACCCAGCCTCTAACAGTGGATCAGCGGGTATGGATTGTAGCGGATGCACGGGTCGATGGTCGCAGAGAGTTGATCCGAAGTCTTCAAGACCGAGGAGAATCGGTTGACTTAGATACTCCCGATCCCAATCTAATCCTCCATGCCTATCAGATTTGGGGTATAAATTGTTTGGATCACCTGATTGGGGATTTTGCATTCGCTATCTGGGATAGCCGGGAACAGCGTTTATTTTGCGCCAGAGATCATTTTGGGGTAAAACCATTTTTCTACGCTCATTTGGGCAAAGAATTTGTGTTCAGTAATACGCTCAATTGTGTGAGACTGCATCCGTCTGTATCGGAGAAGCTTAATGATTTGGCGATCGCCGATTTCCTCCTATTCGGGTACAACCAAGAAATCGATACCAGCGCCTTTGCGGATATCCAACGGCTACCTGCCGCTCATCGGTTAATCTGGACTCCAGAGAACTTTAAAGTTGAGAGATACTGGACATTGCCAACCGATGGCTATATCCGGTATAAACGAGACGAAGAGTATGTAGAGCAGTTTTTAGACTTAATGCGGGTATCGGTCGGCGATCGACTGAGAACCAATAAAGTTGCAGTTTATATGAGTGGAGGATTAGATTCTACCAGTGCAGTGGCGATCGCCAAAGAACTCCTCTCTCAAACTTACCCCTCCTACGACCTCAGAGCATACACCACCGTCTTCGATCGTCTCCTCCCCGACGAAGAGCGCTACTACTCCGGTTTAGTTGCCGAACATCTGGATATTCCCATCCACTACCAAGTCGCTGATGACCTAGAGTTGTGTAAAGGAGGGGAAGATATAGAAGGATGTGCGCCAGAACCGACCTTAATTCCTTTAGTAAAAAGCAATAAAGAATACTACCAAGCAATGACCTCCCATAGTAGGGTGACTCTCAGTGGTGAAGGTGGAGATGGAGTATTTCACTCAGAAGGGTCTTATTATTATGGCGTATCTATGATTAGAAAGGGGAAAATCGGAACACTGATACTAGAGATATGGAAATATTGGCAATCTCATAAACATATTCCTCAGCCAGGTATACGCGCTCGATTGAAAGAGGCTTTAGGAATATCATCATGGACCCCTTCCTATCCGGCATGGCTGAATCCAAGTCTAGAGAAACAGCTAAACTTAAAAGCAAGATGGAAAAATGTTTACCATCAAGGAAAACTTAAACCCATAGTTAGTTTTCGTCCTGAAGCCTATGCCATGTTAGTAGAGCCATTTGGCTCTTATCTATTTGAGAGTTATGACTCAAGTGTGACAGGGTTCCCCACCGAAGTTAGATATCCATATTTTGATCTACGATTAATAGAGTTTTTATTTTCGATCCCAGTGATTTCATGGATTTTGTTCAAAGAAATATTAAGGGTGTCTATGGTGGGAAAACTACCGGAACCTGTAAGGTGTCGTCCAAAAGCTCCTGCAATGGGTAATTCTATTAAACTAAGACTCCAACAATTGGAGGACAAATGGGTTGATGAGTTTGATGAAACTCCTCGACTGTCTAACTATGTAAATAAGGCGGTTATCCCACGCCTTTGCGGAATGACAGCTCAGAACGGTGAAGCTCTGATCGACCTTCGTCCAATAAGCTTGAACTACTGGCTGCATCAGCTATCATCAATTAAAATTGATTCAAAATCAACTCAGGAGGCTCGCTATGTACTCGGAAAATAAGAAAACTATCAAAAGAAACTATCACAGTCCAAATCTGATCAGGTACGGTGATGTCAGTCAGTTAACCAAGGCCTCAAGTATTAACTCCAATGTTTTAGACAACTATACTGGTATGCCGGCGGCCCCAAACAATAAAACTGGATTTTAGATTCAGTTGGCAAGACTCTCCTCTTGCTAACTGAATGGATCGATCAAGACTAAAAAAAATCCCGACTTGTGGCATTTTGTTCTTCTGCATTTGGTCTTTTACTAAACTGTAACTGTCCCATATCTGGTTTAGTTCCTTTACCTTCCCCAGCAAAAAGTTGTGACGTAGAAGTAAGGCTGGGAATCGAACCCCTATGGTTAAGCCAAGCCTTACTCAACGTTTCATCAACTCAAAGTGTGAGTTCGATCCCCACTAATACGGGAGAACCCTTGTGGACAGTTCAGCAGCTTCTTAATGGTTCTTACTTAAGATTGGTCTATGCCGATCGCACTCAGTTTATCCTAGACTGCAAGGGTACAGAGGTATGGGGAACTTGGCCGGACGAGTTAACATTGGAGGATACAGCGACCTATTTGCTCGGCCCAGTGATGGGATTGATTTTGCGTTTGCGGGGAGTAACCTGTCTTCATGCCAGTGCGATCGCCGTCGGTAATTGCGTGATCGCACTGGTCGGTCATTCTGGTGCAGGAAAATCCACCACTGCAGCAGCATTTGCCGAACTTGGATATCCTATCCTTTCTGACGATATCGTAGCTTTAGTAGACCAAGACCATCAGATTCTAGTTCAGCCAGCTTATCCCCGACTCAGACTTTGGCCCTCTTCTGTAGAAATTCTCTATAACAATCCTGATGCACTTCCTCGCCTTGTTCCCACTAACCCCAGTTGGGATAAAACCTATTTAGACCTCAATCAAGACCAGTACAAGTTCCAAGATACTCCTCTACCTCTCGTTGGTATTTATATATTAGGCGATCGCACCAGTTCTTCTCCCATGCCTGAGTTAACACAACTCCCCAAAAATAAAGCTCTAATTGATCTGATTGCCAATACCTATGCTAACTTACTCCTTGATAAGACCATGCGCGAACAGGAGTTTCACTTTCTCAGCCATACGGTTAATCAAATCCCCGTGTATCAACTGAATGCTCACCCTAATTCTGAGCATTTATTCAACATTCCACCTGTGATTTTAGAGAACTTATCCCATGTATAGTATATCGAGTTATGGCTCCATGATTGGCGATCGCACTCGCATGGAAGCTTATAATCGAGCTATGAAACAATCGGTTACTCCGGATTCAGTAGTTCTCGATATAGGAACGGGAACCGGAATCTTTGCCCTCCTTGCGTGTCAGCTAGGCGCAAAAAAAGTTTACGCCATTGAAACGAATCCAGCAATTGAAGTCGGCAAACAGGCCGCAGTTGCTAATGGCTATAGGGATAAAATTGAGTTCATCCAAGACCTATCGACTAACGTTAAATTACCCGAATTAGCTGATGTCATTATCTCTGACTTGCGGGGAGTTTTACCTTTATTTCAGCAACATATTGGCTCATTAGCTGATGCGAGAACGCGGTTGTTGCGTCCCGGAGGTGTGTTAATTCCCCAACAGGATAACATTTGGGTGAGTGTGGTAGAAGCACCCAATTGGTGGAACACAATTAACGATCCTTGGGATAAATATTGTTATAGTTTCAACATGGATGCAGCGAAAAAAAACGTCAATAATATTTGGGGGAAAGGCTGGGTTATGCCTTCTCAATTATTGGTACAACCGCAACTTTGGGCAACGTTAGATTATAGAACCATTGAAAATCCTAATGTGGGCAATCAAATGATTTTTGAACCCTCTCGGAGTGGGACAGCCCACGGATTGAGTGTATGGTTTGATGCAACGTTGATTGAGGGAGTTGGATTTTCGACGGCTCCAGGAATGCCAGAATTGATTTATGGGACAGGGTTTTTCCCATTTTTAGAGCCGGTTGAAATTCGTTTAGGCGATACAATTTCCGTTAATTTACAAGCCAATTTAGTAAACAATAGCTATATCTTCCGTTGGGATACCCAGGTATGGGAACAAGGAAAGGAAAGCCAGTGTAAGGCTCAGTTTAAGCAATCTACCTTTTTTGCCCAATCCCTTTCTCCTCAGCAGTTACGGAAGCAGGCAGGGACTTTTGTCCCCCAGTTGAATCAAGAGGGTAAGATAGTGCAATTGGTTTTAGAGTCTATGGGGCAAGGAAAATCGGTGAGCGAGATTGCACAAATGTTAATGGAGCAGTTTCCAGGAGCATTTTCTACGCCGAAAGAGGCTCTAACGCGGGTAGGGCAATTATCAACAGTGTACAGTGAATAGAATAATGGCGATTATCGCTGCGATCGCCTCCCGCTTTCAACGGTTACTCTATCTCAGAAAAGCGGTACAGTTGGTTTGGGAGAGTACTCCCAAGTTAACACTGACGAATATCGCCTTAGTTGGTCTCCAATCCGTTTTACCCCTTATTTCCCTATACCTCACCAAACTCATTATCGATCGCATCACCGAAGGCATTTCCACTGCCCAAACCTCCCTAAAACCGGTACTTGTGCTAATTGCCATTGCTGCATTGGTGGCGATTCTTGCTGACGGACTGAGATCCTTAGCCGGATGGGTAAGTGAAGCCCAATCTCAAATCGTTACTGACTACGTGCAGAATCTGCTTCATGCCAAGTCCATTGAAGTAGATTTGGAGTACTACGAAAATGCCCAATATTATGATGTACTTCATCAGGTACAGACCGAGGCATCTTACCGTCCACCTTTGATTTTAAACCGACTCATCCAATTAGGCAATAGTAGTTTATCTCTGGTAGGTATCGGCATTCTACTGTTTTCTTTGGATTGGGCGATCGCCCTTATCCTCGTAATAGCTGCTATCCCCGTTTTTCTGGTTCGGCTAAAATTTTCTCAACAGCTTTATCACCAATGGCAGCAATGGACTCCCCAAGAACGCATGGCGTATTATTATAGTACACTAATCACCCAAGTCGATCATGCCAAAGAACTTCGCTTATTTGACTTAGGAAAACTATTTCAACGACGTTTTAACACGCTCCGTCAAGGCATTCGTCAGCAACGTATTTCCCTATCTGCGCGTCGTTCATTTGCCGAAAGTATCACCCAAAGTAGTGCAACCCTAGCCGTTTTTACCGCCTTTGCCCTGATGGCAGATCGGGCATTAACGGGTGCAATTACCATTGGCTCTTTAGTAATGTACTATCAAGCGTTTCAGCGAGGACAAACCTTACTGAGGGAGAGCTTAAGTTATTTAGCTTCTTTGTATGAGAATAGTTTATTCCTCTCCACGTTTTATCAATTTCTTGACTTAACGACAACTATTAGAGAGCCATCTCACCCCGTTCGACTGCCGGCTATGATTGAAGGCAAAATAGAATTTGAGCAGGTCAGTTTTTCCTATCCCCGGAGTCAACGCTCCGTTCTAGAAGATGTTCACTTTACGATTGAACCCGGAGAAACAATCGCTATTGTGGGGGAAAATGGGGCAGGAAAAACCACGCTGATTAAACTGTTGTGTCGCCTGTACGATCCGACTGCTGGCACAATTCGCTTAGATGGGGTTGATCTGCGCGATTTATCCCCCACACAGGTAAGAAAGCAGATTAGCATTGTCTTTCAAGATTATGCCCATTACCATTTAACGGTACAAGAGAATATTGGTGTTGGGGATATTCAGCACTGGGATAATTTAGCCCTAATTAAGCGAGCGGCTGAATTAGCTAAGATTCAGGATGTTATTATGCAATTGCCCCAAGGATATGATACGATTTTAGGCAAGCAATTGATTAATGGAGAAGAACTGAGTATTGGTGAATGGCAGAAAGTGGCGATCGCGCGGTCTTTCCTGCGTCAAAATCACCCCATTTTAATCTTAGATGAACCCACTAGCGCCTTAGATCCGCAAGCAGAAGCAGAAATCTTAGAACAGTTGAATCAATTGACGCAAAAGCGAACGTCTATTATCATTAGTCATCGTCTCTCAACCGTGAAATTTGCTGACCGAATTCTCGTTTTAAAAGAGGGTAGAATTATGGAGACAGGAAATCACAGGCAATTAATGGAAAAATCTGGGATTTATGCAACACTGTTTAATACTCAAGCTCACTATTATCGATAACGCTTCTTCTTCCTAAACATGCGTCTTGAACATGAACTCATCTTGAACTGCGCTCGCACGTATCATTCTGGCGAAAATCAAGAGAAAATTCTAGAGCTACTGTCAAGGAATTTAAATTGGGATGATATTCTCTATTCAGTTAGCTATCATGGATTAATCCCTTTGTTTTACTGGACGATTAAAGAGCTTAAAGATCGAGTTGATATTGCTTTTTTTGAAGTCATCCATAGCGAGTTTAAGCAAAATGCCTGCCGCAACTTATCCCTAACACAAGAACTGATTAAAATCATTCGACTTTTTGAGAGACAAAATATCCCAGTTTTGGCATTTAAAGGTCCCGTTTTGGCTGAAATTGCTTATCAAAATTTGGGATTGAGGCAGTTTTTGGATTTGGATATTCTAATTCCTGAAGAGGCGGTAGCTCAAGCCTCACAAACCCTGATTAAACAGGGGTATTTACCCCAATTCGAGTTTAAGGGATGGCAAGAACATCAGTATACCCAAATTCGCCCAGAGCATAATTTCTATTCCCCCAAAAAAGAGGTGCATCTGGATTTGCATTGGTCTTTGATTTCTTCGGCGCTCTCATTTCATGAAAATCCCCAATTG
This sequence comes from Roseofilum sp. Guam, assembly GCF_017746735.1. NCBI lineage: Bacteria > Bacillati > Cyanobacteriota > Cyanophyceae > Desertifilales > Desertifilaceae > Roseofilum > Roseofilum sp. Guam. The sequence goes on from NZ_JAGHZN010000058.1 coordinate 26,220, forward strand.
ATTTGGGAAGATGAAAACTATCAAGATCGAGTGCAATTGGCGAATCAAACCCTTCTTACCCTCTCTCCAGAAGCCTTATTGTTATTTTTATGTGTTCATGGGGCTAAACATGATTGGTCTCATTTATCTTGGGTTTGTGATATTGCGGAACTCTTAAATCGATATCGGGATTTAGATTGGCAGTGGATCGATCGCCAAATGGGTCATTTGGGTACTCAAACCATGTTAGAGCTAGGCTTATGGTTAGCCTACGATTATTTAGATGCTCCGATTCCTGAACAGTGGAGGACTCACTTAGCCAATAATCGCAAGATTCAGGACTTAGCCAGATTAGTAGAGGAACAATGGTTTAACCTCAGATCTGATACAGATAGTCTCAAGTTAATGGGACAGATTTATGTGCAAACTATGGATTCATGGCGCGATCGCCTCTGGTATTGGTTTGACTATGTAGCAACCCCTACCCCTCTAGAGTGGGAAATACTCCCCTTACCCTCCGGGTTGTTTTTCTTTTATTATCCTTTTCGCCTGCTACGTTTGCTCTGGAAATATCGGCCTCAGTCGCGGAAGGATTAATCTTGACTCGATTCAACAGGTAACAATAACTGGAACATAATCTGATTATTTTCCAGAGAGTAAGTATTAAAATATCCCCCAACACTTTGAATCAGAGATTGGCAAATGAGCAAATGTAAACCGGGGGGTTTATCCAGCAAAGATGGAGCAAGGAGATCGGGCGATCGCCCTTGCTGGAGTTCAATGATTAAACTCGGTTCTAATAACGTGGCACAAACAATCGAGACATCAAATAATAAAAGAGGTTCAAGTTGACTCGACGGATTGGGGTTCTGGCGCAAGCGCTGGGCAAGTTTCTCCGGAGCAGTGGGGAGTTCCGTTTCCCAGAGGCCATTACACCAAATATCCACTTGTGCTTTCGACTGGGCCATTTTACAGGCAATGCCTAAAATTTCATGGAAAATCAACTCCAACTTCATCACATCACCCACCAAATTCATAGCTCCCGGTTGTCCTTGGACACGGATAAATTGTTCTCGCTTTTTCACCAGTACATCCACCCGTTCGATCGCCCGTTTAATTAAACTGACTAAAGGCAAATGCATCTGATACCATTGCAATTCCCATTGCTCATCTTTGAGCATTTGCGCTAGATGACCCAAGGTAGAATTCATCGATCGCAATCCTTGCTGATAACGGGTAACCGTCAGAGCATCCTTGGGAGTCCCCAAATTACTCAATTTTTTCAGTTCCATTGTCAGCTTACGATAGGCCATCTCACTCCGACGTTGCTTATACCAATTCAACTTTTGCGCCCGATCCTGCTGGAGTTCAAAGTAACTTTGCAGCTTCGTCATCCGCTCAGACCAAGCCAGTTGTCGAACCATAATTCCTAAAGCCGTCAGGTACGGATCGGCCCATAACCGTCCTGGAGCATCGGCTAAGACAATGATTCCCGTCGCCGTTGCCTGTTCATCGGCCCGAAAGGCGATCGCCACAATTTCCCCAATTCCAGATCCAGTCAACCATTGGCGTGTCAGTGGAGAAAGGTATTCGCTGGAGAGCTGATAAACCCCTGAGCTAGCCAAAACTCCTTCTATCAAGGGATCGTGGGCCACATCAATCTTGCCTTTCGTCTGTATATTAAACTCAGGGCTAGTGACCTGGGCACTGGTAATATAACCGACCTCTGGTTTCTCCAAAGACCAACTGATGTTCAACGCTAAAGGAACCTTAAATACCTGGACAATTTGCTTGAGGGTTTCCTCTTCTAGGATGTCCGAATTGTTGATCGCCGATTGAATGGCCGTTTGTCCCCATTGAATCAAAGATTGGAGCTTTTCCTGTTGTTGTTGCTGGCTATGCAGTTGCCATTGGTGGAGAATTAACCCCAACTGTTGCGCCACTACCCGTACCAATTCTAATTCCGTACCCTCCCAAGTGCGAGCCACATCATGGGCAACCATGAGCACCCCTTCCATCTCATGGCCAATTGCCGTATTACAGAGTAAAACACTCTTAATTCCCACCTGAGTAAATAGGGAGCGCCAACTGGTTAGTTCCTGATCTTGATCCCAATTTTCAATCGGGATTGCCGCTCTCGACTGTTCAAGCTGCTGCCATTCGTCATCCGCAGGAACCGGTAGGAGGGAAGGAAGGGAACGACGATTCGCGGGTTGACTTTGACAAACCACCTCAAAATGATTCTTATCGCGATCGTAGAGTAAGACCAAAAACCGCTCTACCCCTAGGCGATCGCACACCAAATGGGCACAATGATCTAAGGTCTGTCGCCAATCATCCTCAGAATAAATCGATCGCACCAAATCAGCCGTCAATGCCTGGTCTTTTTTGGTGCGCTCCACCGCTTCCTCCATCTCTTCTAGGGGAGCCATCATGGCAATTAACTGAGCCACACCCCGCACATACTTCCGTTCTGCATCCTCCCAAATACGCGGTTCATTCCCTTCGATCGCCAAAAAGCCCAGTAACTCATTTTGATAGATAATCGGAGCGGCTAACAGGGAACGAGCCTTAATTTGCTGCATGAGGCGACTGGTGGTATCGGCTTTTAGGGAACTGCGAGCTTCTCCCACAGACACCACCTGATCAGCCACTAGGGCTTTATAAAAGCCAATCACCTCCTGCACCGTAATGCCAGAGGAGGCTTGGTTTCCCACCCCTTGAGCGGGGGTTTTCTGAAGATTGGTCGTTCTGCGCCAAAAATAGCGCCTCTCCCGCTCAAACCAATAAATATTGGTGCGATCCGGGCCTAAAAACTCATGGGTTTTGGCCACGACTGCATCTAACCGCTGGCGAAAATCGGAGAGCGATCGCAACCGATCCAAAATATCTAATAACGGCTTATCCGGCCGTTTCTCCAAATTCCTGCGCCAATTGGCTTCCATCTCATTTAAACTGGCCGCCAATTCGCCAAAAATCATCGATAGACGAGCCTTTTCATCCGAGCGGGGCGAAATTCCCCACAATTTCGATCCCAAAATCACCACCCCAAAACACAGGGCCCGATAGCGCAGGGGAAATACAATTGTGCCTTGAATATTCAATTTTACGGCTAACTTCCGCCATTCCCCAGCTCGTCGCTCTTCCCGCAAGTCGGGAACCCCTGCCGGTTTTTGCTGAATCACCACTTGCTCGAACAAATCTCCAGGACTCAAGGCAAACGTCTGTTTGAGGATGGAGCGATCGCCTCCCGAAGGTAGAATCCCCCCTTTGCCAAATAAGCGATGTTCTCGTCGGTCATACAAACCGATCCAGATTAAATCATATTCAAATTCCGTTTCAATATATTCAATAGTCGTGTCAACCAACACATCTAGGCTTTCCTCTTCTCGTAAGGTTTGAAGAGTCCGACCCAGGGTAACCAGTTGTTTTTCGCTTTGTTTCGGTATTGACTGCTGAGGCATAGACCGAGGCTTCTAGGGATAGTGAATAAGGGCGAATGACGAATCAATAATAGACAAGCTTAGTGTCGATCGGGAATAATGGGTAACTTGAATCTGGACAAACACCGATTAAATATCCATTATTCACCCGTTCAATTGGAACCATTCCCCATGCTTGAGCAATTTATCTTTGCAGGACTTAAAGTCGATCCAGAAGATCTCCATCACTGGGTTATGGGCGCTTTAGGCTGGTTAAGTCACCAACGGATCGTCAGCTATGCCACCTTTATTGATCGGACGTTAGGATTAACGGACGATCGCCTCGGACAAACTCTCTGGGGATTAACCTTCCCCAATCCAGTGGGATTAGCTGCCGGATATGATAAAGATGGCCTGGCGGTGGGCATGTGGGATCGTTTAGGCTTTGGAGCAGTGGAACTCGGTACAGTCACCTTCTATCCGCAACCCGGTAATCCCCGTCCCCGTTTATTTCGCTTAACTCAAGATCGAGCGGTTTTAAACCGTATGGGATTTAATAACGAGGGCGCTGAAGCTATGGCAGAACGGTTGAAAGATGGCCAGCATTGCCCTACCCCCCATCGAATTCCGATTGGAATTAATTTGGGTAAGTCAAAGATAACACCCCTAGAAAATGCGGCGGCCGATTATGGCCAGAGCTTCCGTATACTCAGGGATTGGGGAGATTATTTTGTGGTCAATGTCTCTTCACCCAATACTCCTGGCTTGCGATCGCTCCAAGATGCCAGCCAACTGAGTATTATTTTAGAGGCTATTCAACAGGAAAACCAAGGGCACAAACCCCTCTTGGTGAAAATTGCTCCGGATCTGGAGGATGGGGCGATCGCTGATGTGGTGAATTTGGCACAGACCTACCAGTTATCTGGGATTATTGCCACTAATACTACGATTAACAAACGCTCCCTGAAAACTAAAGTGAATCCCAAAACTGGCGCTCTGATGGAGGAAGAGCAGGGGGGAATTAGTGGGGTTCCCTTGGGCGATCGATCTACGGAGGTAATCCGCTTGATTTGGGAACAAACTCAAGGGCAATTACCGATTATTGGCGTGGGAGGAATTTTCACTCCAGAGGATGCTTGGGAGAAAATCACCGCTGGCGCGAGTTTAATTCAAGTCTATACGGGTTGGGTTTATGAAGGCCCCTGGATGGTGAAGCGGATTTTACAGGGATTGTTGGACAAGTTGGAGGAGGAAGGTTTGGATACTTTGGCCGATGCGATCGGGCGAAATAATTAATATAGCGCTTTGCGCTAGGGAATAGGGAATAGGATTGTGGTACATGGAGAGAAAGCATTCAAGCTTGTGTTTCATAACAGCACTTTGTTCTGTAATTATTCTATTCATTTATTGTTCGTCAGTTTTTCCTTTTTTGTTTCGCTAAAACTAAAATCCGCCCATTGAATTTTCTCCTGAATATAATCAGCAGCAGTCATAGGCAATGTCAATTTTTACTGACTTTGTTTAATGGTTATCTCCCAAGCACTTGCCATACTGATCGGCTTCTGATATTGAGAATCTTTACGCGATCGCTTAAATTAGCATTTCCGGTAAAAAAACAGAGTATGGGATTAATTAAATGATAATGATGGAGAAGGAATGATTTGCGCTCGTTCGACTAATTCAGGAAAGAGGGCGCTAAATTCTTGTTCGGCTTGCTTTTGAGCGAGTAAGGTCATGAGAGTGGTATAGGAAAAGAAACAGATTCCGGCTAAGTTGCGATCGCGCACTTCTTGAGCTTCCTGTTTAATTTGCAGTAGAGATGTATTCTGAGTCGATAGACCGAGACTGACGGGAATTTTATGTTTCGCTAGGGCGATCGCCGGATGCTCTAAGGAAGGTTTAGAGTCTGAGTAAACAATGAGTTCTTCAATAACCTTATCGGTTGCCCAAAGTTGGGGATCTTGGAGCGTATCGGTACGGTGAAGATCGGCGACAAAGCTGAGAATACAGTAGGGTTTTTGCGCTTTGATGCGGACAGAAATCTGTTTGAGGAAGTCTGTGAGGCAATCGCGTCTCCATTTCACCCAGGCTGGATCTTGGGGGTTAGAAGGGGGCTGTTTTCCGGAATGGTCTTGCTGATAGAGTTGCTTGGTAACGGCATCATAGCCTAATTCAACGGGCGGACAGAAGGAGGAGTCGAGTTGAATGCCTTCAATTTCATACTGACTGACCATTTCTCCCACTAAATTGAGGATAAAGGCTTGTACTTCGGGATGGAAGGGGTTAAGCCAAACATAACTGGATTCTCCTGTGCCAAATTGGACTCCATCTTGACGGGTAGCGATCCAATGGCGACGGTTTTCGAGTAAGGGAGAGTTCGCGGGAAGTTTCAGCCCTCCTTGCCACCAGCCAATGATGCTGATCCGGTTGCGCCCAGAGGCTTTGAGTAATTCTGTTAGGGGATCGTCAGAGGGTTGAGCAACTCTTGTAAGCTGTTGCAGCAGGGGGCTGGGGTAGGGCGTTTGACCCTGATTCCATAGACTGGGATAGAAAGTATTGAAATTAAATTGGGATAAATAGTCGATCGCCGTTTCCGTATTGTTGGGAAAGAAGTGCGAGTTGGGACTCAGTTGGGTTAACCAAAGTCCCCGCAGTTCTCCGGTAAGCTGAACTGGGGGCGCAAGGTTGACTTTAGCAATATATTGATCGGGAACTGGAGAGACACTATTCCCCGTTTGTAGGGCTTGGGCAATCATAGCGGCAATTTCGGCGCGGGTGGCGATCGCATCGGGACGCAGTTGGTTCACATCCGGATAGTTGACGACCAATTCATGTTCCGCAGCAGCGGCGATCGCCAATCTAGCATATTCGGGAATGCGATCGGCATCCTCAAAGGTTTCGTTTAAGGTCATCTCCACCAAGTTTTGTGGTTCATAGTTTAAGCCATTACTTAAAGCCAGTAAGGCTTGCAGACGGGAGAGCCGATCCGTTGGCTGAAAGCGTTGATTGGGAAAACCGCGCAGAAATCCCGATGCATAGGCACGGCGAATTACCCCATATGCCCAATAGGAAGGAGGTACATCCCTGAATTCAACTCCAGTTTGTCCCGTTTTCGGATGATGGGGAAAGGCGCGGGAGAGTACAGCCGCAAATTCTGCCCGGTTCATGGGTGCATCGGGCTTAAATTGACCGTTGAGATAGCCGCTAAAAATCTTTTGATCCGCCAGTTGTTCAATGACCGCTTGGGCCCAATGGTTTGTAATATCAGTGAATTTAGCCATAAACGGTTGCCCTCAGATTGAGGTTGATGTAACAGTAAATCATTATATTTGTAATCAGATACTTTTTCTTGCGTAAAGTTTAGTTGCAATAGCTTGATCTGACCCCAACAAATGTTTATAGTAAAAACATGAAGCAAGTAAAGCTTCGCTGGCAGATTAACAGCCATTTTGTACACAACCCAATTAAAAGTTAAGAGGTAAATCGCTGATTAACTGTTGTCTGTCTCAAGATAGCACGGCAGCACCCCTACTGAAACTTGAAACTTCCTAAACTGAAATAGCAGGGAGAAAAATCAACCGGTATTCACGCCCATTTTGGTGAAGAGAGTTGAACTCCAGATAGGCTCAAATAATGAAAGGAAGTTACTCAGGAAGTAAGTCATCCGGGTGCTGTTGTCGTTTTAAAGGAAATAGTTTTGAACGGGAATTTATTGAGTAAAGTTTAGTTACAATCACTTGATCTGAGTCGAAGAAGTCTTTATAGTAAAAGCATGAAGCAAGTAAAGCTTCGCTGGCAGATTAACAGCCATTTTGTACACAACCCAATTAGAAGTTAAGAGGTAAATCGCTGACTAACTGTTATCTGTCTCAAGAGAGTACGGCAGCACCCCCACTGAAACTTGAAACTTCCTAAACTGAAGTAGCAGGGAGGAAAATCAACCGGTATTCACGCCCATTTTAGTGAAGAAAGTTGGACTCCAAATAGGCTCGAATAATACAGGGAAGTCACTCAGGAAGTAAGTCATCCGGGTGCTGTTGTCGTTTTAAATGAATTCTTCAGAATAAATAACGTCTGCTCCCTACTCCCCACTCCCTTTTTTGGGCTTATTACGACTAGAAAACCGCTGTAATTGCTGAGATCCTTCTTGGAAATGGATCAGGGTCGTCACGATCGCGATCGCCCCATAAACCCCGCGCAACAACCATCCTTGAACGGCAAAGACCCAATCGAGCCATTGGGCGCGATCGCCGAGGAAACCGGCTAAAAGCGACTTTAAGCGGCTATCTTCGGCTTCTAATTGGTTAAGGCGATCGATTTGGGTGGGTAGAATGGGAAATTTAGCCGTATAGAGATAAAAGCCTAACATCCCTGTTTTTCCAGTTTTCTCTTCCAGAAACGCATCCGTTTTTTGCACAATTTCCCCAGACGATAACTGAGTATTTTCGGCAATATCATTGAGCCAGTTGTTATAGCGAACTACTGTGGGAATGCTGAGAATAAAGGGAATAGTAGGAATGAGTAAGACTAGACTCACTTGTTTGCGAATACGAGGGGGTAAAAAAATGGTGGAGAGTCCAAAACCCAAGCCTAAAATGGCAAAGGAAATCAAGTTAGACAGTTCGCTCAAGTCTAACATGCGAAAAATATCGCCAATGATCGGTAGGGAATAGATATGCTGATCGGCCAGAAAAATAAACAGTAATTTACTTAAGACGACTAAACTGATCACTAAAGGAACGATCAGGATATAAAGGACAATTCGGAAAAGAAGTTTTAACCGATCCATGGGAGTGGGGGTAAGGAATTCAAGATTCAGAAAGCATTTTTTGCTGCTAGGGTGCATTGATCAATCATAGACAAATCTAGTCCCCCACAGCTATCGGGATCTTCTGAAGCCATGTGTAACCAGAGTAGATATTCAATGTTTCCCGCTGGCCCGGTGATGGGAGAATGAGTTAAGCCTCGATAGGACCATCCCAGACTACACGCGCTTTGGTAAACTGTGGCGATCGCCTGACTATGGTCTTTGGGATCGCGGACGACTCCCTTTTTACCGACCCGCGATCGCCCAACTTCAAACTGGGGTTTGACCAACGCAACTAACTCCCTGGGAGGAGCTAACAAGGTCCATAAGGCCGGTAACACTTTTGTCAAAGAAATAAAAGACACGTCAACTACTGATAGGGTTGCGGGGTCTTCCCCACTATATAACTCTTCGGGACTCAAATAGCGTAAATTGGTTCTCTCTTTCAAAATCACCCTCGGATCGGTGCGAATACGCCAATCTACTTGGCCATATCCCACATCCACCCCGTAAACCTGTTTTACGCCATTTTGCAGTAAACAGTCCGTAAACCCTCCCGTGGAAATTCCACCATCGAGGGCAATTCGTCCAGCAACATTTAAGTGAAAATAGTGAAGAGCATGGGCTAACTTTTCTCCTCCTCTAGAGACAAAGGGCGATCGCTCCTTAACCGTTAGGGTTGCCTCCGTAGAAACCAACGTCCCGGGTTTATCCATCACCACCCGATCCACCATCACCTCACCCGCACGGATCAAGCGTTGGGCTAGTTGTCGAGAGTTACACAGAGACTGTTCTACCAGTAAAATATCGAGTCGTTGTTTAGCCAATTTTATTCAACACCAAACCTTAAAAATGGATTTATTTTAACACTAGAAATGTCCTTTTCCTGCCCTAATTCTCAGTACAGGACAAAAAAACTGTACTGAGAATTAGGGTTTCTGATCCTTTATACAGCGCTTGGCGATGTTATGGAGTACAGTGTTGAATCCTCAAAGCCCTGTACGACAATCCTATTCCTTATTCCCTATTCCCTAGCGCGAAGCACTATAAATAAGCTCTAACTTTTAACTCGCGTAATTTTCCCATAGGGAATGGATTGATTGGCTTCAATAATCACGCCTCCAATGTTTTTCTGGGCGAATATATAATCTTTATCAAACCAGAGGGGAATATAGGGGACTTCTTCTGCTAATCGCTCTTGAATTTCGACGAGGAGCAAGCGACGTTTTTCTGGATCTTGTTCTTGCCGTTGTTGGGCAATTAAGTCATTGACGCGGGGATTATAGTAAAAGGAGCCGTGATATTGACTTGCGCCAGCTTTACAGCCATCGGTTTCTGAGCCTTCAGTACATTCGAGAAAGGGTTGTATATAGTTATCTGGATCGAGGAAATCGGCGTACCAATCGAGCATAAATGTGGGATAAACGCCTTTATCTAGGTTTTGGAATGCGGTGGCGGATTCGACGGAGTTGGGTTGTATATCTAAAAGCCCTTCCAGTTGAGTATCGGCGATCGCCTTCAGGGTACTCGCAATTAATCCCCGTTTGGTGGAGCTGGAGGGATACCAAATCTCCACAACTGCCGGTTTATCGACGGAATAACCGGCTTCGGTTAACAGTTTTTTCGCCAGTTCCACGTTTCCATCGCCATAGAGAGTTTTAAAAACCGGTTCTGAAGCGGCAAAGGTTTTGGGTATTAAGGTATACGCAATTTCTGCTTGCCCTTGCAAAACGCGATTGTTAATGGTGGGGCGATCAGTGATTGCGGCTAAGGCTTGGCGAACGGGGAGTTGATTGAGCGGATCGGATTGAACATTAACAATAATATAGTTCAATGTGTTACCTTCAGCAGCAATTTCTTGCCATCCTTCTTTATCCATTTCTTTCTCTAAACTATCAATTTGATTGCTGTCTAATGCACCGAGACTTACGTCAATCGCTCCCGTACGAAAGGCGTTAAATAAGTTGGCAGGAGAAGAAAATACTTGAATGTCAATGCCTTCATTTTGTGCTACATCTCCCCAATAGTCAGCAAAGGGTTCTAATCGGAGGACATCGGGAGTGACTTTAGCTACTTTATAAGGGCCGGTTCCCACAAAGGTATCGGGCTGAAATTGAGCACTACCGATCTGATAGGATTGGGGTGAAATGGGGCAAAGTCCTGCAAATGCTAGAAGAGAGGTAAAGCCCGCAAAGGGTTGGTTGAGTTTGATCGCGATTTCATATTCTCCAGTCGCTTCAATGGATTCCACGATATCGGAGAGTAAAAAAGAGGGTCTGCCCTGGTTTTCCATAAACCGCTTGAGGGAAAATACCATGGCTTCAGCATTGAAGGGTGTGCCATCGTGGAATATGACTCCTTGACGCAAGGGAATCGTGTAGGTGAGCCGATCGCCGCCTATAATCGGTAATTCTGTTGCCAACTGTGGTATTAAGTCTGACGTGCCATCCTGGTAAGTATAAAGGCGATCGCCGATATTGTAGAGAACGTTGAGAGAGGGAATTTCATAGGCATCGGCTGGATCGAGGGTACGGAGTTTGAGTGTAGTGCCTAGAATTACTGGTTCATTTTCTCCCTTCGGAGTTTGGGTATTATTCGACTGGGGATTGCAGGCGATCGCTATGAAACAACAAACTAGCGCGATCGCCAAAAATTGACCGAAACGCTGCGATTGTTTTAACCAAGTAAATAGCAACTTCTCTCTTCCTTGCGTGACCATGGCTCTCATCATAGTACAGTGCAGTGCGCTAGAGGAAGGCAATAGGCATTCTAGAAATCGGGAAAACCTCGTTTTACTCTACCGCTTTGGGGGTTGCTGTACAAGATAGCAATTCGGGCGATCGCTTGGCACATTTAACTCAAACGTTGCAATAATAAGAGGTTTACAAGAAAATAATTAACCTAAAATAAAATAAAAACCACAAAATCACATAGGCACTATTGACTAAAACCATCAGGATTTTACCGAGCCACGATTGGACAAAAGACCAGCAATACACGGTTCCTCCCATCACTAAAAGTATTTCTAGAGCTGAAACCCAAACTCCATAATGGGCAGGATTCCAATAGGAAAAGGGACTAATGAAGCGATAATTGCTGAAGGGGAAGAAATGACGATGGGCATCGTCATGATGGACGGGTAAATCGAGGAGAGAATGACCGATTAAACCGAGGGCAAAGATTTCTAAGGGTTGCCAATTGAGCCAATAGCCTATGAGAAGAAGAATTGCTGCTAAGGGGATGGAATGGAAAAGGGCGATCGCCGTTTGCCACCCTTGAGCATAATAAGCTTCTGACCAAATGGTAGCTTCAGGGAGCTTTTGGATCAGTTTTGCCCAACCGTAAAATAGGAAAATTGGCACATCTGGCACAATTCCAGACAACAGGATTAAGAGATTGTACTCTGGGAAATTCGATTTTCCCAAAGCAGTCAAGTTTAAAATGGCGTGGCTGGGCGTATTCATAATCGCAAATCAGAATTTTAACGGATGGAAAATTCTAAAGATCGCACCTTCGAGTCTAAAGATCGTACCTTGGATTCTAGCTGACGGACTTGTTGATCGAGCAGACGCAGTTCTTGAGACAATATTTGTACCTCACTAGGACGGATATCTCGATTAAGGGGTTCGGGTGGATCGGACTGTCCGAAACTGGGCAATGAGAGTAGGCCTAAAATAACGGTCATCACGACCAATAAACTGATTAAAAAGGAGGAGGGTTTCATGTGAGAGAATGAGGAATAGGGAAGAGTTAGGGGTGAGGGTGGACAAGAGAAGGGACATCGGATTTGCTTCTACAACTCTTGCCCTGGATACCCTATAATTGCTATAATAAAATAGTGCAAGAAATTTTGATCTCTTTTGTCGATCAGTTGGCAAATTAGGGTTTATGCATCCGGTACTTTCGCCTCCGATTCGCAATATGGCAGCCGCTCCTACCCAGGCCCCTGAAAAGTCGGGCCAAGTTATCCGTAAGCCTTATCCGAATTACAAAGTCATTGTTCTTAATGATGATTTCAATACGTTCCAGCATGTTCATGATTGCCTGGTGAAGTATATTCCTGGCATGACAACCGATCTGGCTTGGGAGTTAACCAATCAAGTTCACTATGAAGGACAAGCCACGGTTTGGGTTGGCCCCCAAGAGCCGGCTGAACTATATCATCAACAGTTAAGTCGGGCGGGTTTAACGATGGCTCCCCTGGAAAAGGCTTAAGGGGTGGGGAGCAACGAGCATGGGCAAGAAGAAGAAAAAGAAGTCAGAATGCTCTGAGGCTCCATCAAAGTCTACTGAATCATCGGGTCGCTTGGTGTGGAATCATTCAACTCATTTGGAGGGGTTGATTCCAATTTTGGAGAAGTTGACGACCTATGAAGGCATTTCTACGATTACGCCAGGGGTTATTGGTCGGGTGAAAAGCCATATGCCCCATATGAAGTTAAAGGTTTCGGTTCCTATTCGGGGAGGGTTTAAGCTGATTGCTCGCCAAGGGAAGACGGTGCAGGAGGTGTTTATTGTAACGACTTTATCTCAAGCAGACCTGGAAGAGGCGATCGCTACAATCTTATAAGGAATACGTTCTGAGCCAGAAGGTTCATTCCATCAGATCGAGCTATTCCCAGTGTCCCCATAATCTATCAAAAATGGGGTTGACTTAAAATTCAATCCTGGTTATAGTGATGGTGTTGATGAAAATATCAAGTCTGTGAGGCCAGATGTAATGACCCCTACACCATCGAGTAAAAGTCACTTAATGCAAGCGTTTGAGAAGATTGTCAATGAGAGGAAATCCCCGAATGCGCGGGTAGAAACGAAGGAACAAGAAGCGCAACGAGAACAGAATCAGCAGGTGTTGGCTAAGGTTTCGAGTTATAGCCGCGATCGCCTGATTACGGGACTCGCCACTCTTCACTTAGATTTAGGCAATACCATTGAGCAGTTAACCGAGAAGTTATCCACAGAAACCGATAAGCTCAAGGAAATCAATCAGGCGATCGCCGTTAAACAGGAACAATTACAAGATCTCAAAAATGTCCGTATTGTTGCCGATGCTCTGCATCTTTTGACTCAAGAACATAATGCCAAACTGAATACATTCGAGGCTCAAATTACCAGTCAGCAAGAAGCCTTACAAAAGCAACAGGAATCAGTGCGTAAATTCTGGTCAAAAGAGCAACAAGAATATGAGGGTGTTCTCTCGGAAAAAACGGAACAGATTAACCGCGATCGCCAGCATGAAGAAACCGATTTTCAATATGAATTAGAGCGCTTGCGGCAAATGGAATCAGACGACTATGAAGAGCGCAAACGGCAACTCGAACACGAACTTCGTCAGCGTCAACAACAACTCGATAAAGACTGGCAACAGCGCGAAAAAGTCCTCAACGATCAAGAAGCAGAATACACCGAATCTTGTCAAACAATTGCCGGTTACGAAGAAGAACTCAAACAAGCTTACACTACAGCCAAAGAAGAAGCCATTCAAGAGGCCAACCGTGAAGGCAAAGTCAAGTCCGATCTTTTAGAAAAAGAATGGACAGGCATTCAACAGGGATACGAATTGCAAGTTCAATCCCTAGAAACAACCATTGAACGGCAAACTGAACAAATCACCGCTCTTTCTGAACAACTACAAGCTGCCGTTAATCAAGCTAAAGAACTGGCGATGCGAGCCTTTTCTAGTTCCGGCAATAATAATTAATTTCTCTGTCCCCACGATTGATGAATTTTAACCATGGCTAAAAAACTGACAAGTCGCAATACAAAATCAGAAATTCTTGCCTCTTATCAAGAATTGCTGCAAGAGAAAAAAGATCTAGAAAACAAAATCGCCCAAACCGCCGAGCTAAAACAAGCACAACCTTTGGTAAAACCGACTCCCGTAATTGAACATCCCAGCGCCCAGAACTCAGTACACCGAGTGACAGAACCTATGAAAAAAGTCTTGCAAGATTTAGAACAAATTCAAGCCACCTTTGGCGGAGCCTTAAATGAGCTTTCCGATCAACTTTTAAAAGAAGCGAGTGAACTCGAAGAAGTTGAGGAACAGGTGCGTTTAGAACAAGAACAATTGCAACAGTTACATGATTTAGAAGTGGCTGAAACCACCTTAGACGAATTGATTGAACAATATCAAACCCAGGCAAAAACCTTTGAACTCGAATGGGAAGAGCAACGAGAAACCCTAGAGCAAAGTTTAGCGGAAGCCCAACAAGCTTGGGACAAAGCACGCCAAACCCATCAACGGGACATTCAAGAGCGCGATCGCACCAGTCAGACGCACCAAGACCGGGATGGACAAACCTATGACTATAATTTGCAACTCCAACGCAAGTTGAATACAGAAACCTATCAGCAAACGCGAGAGCAGCTAGAGCAAGAGCTTTTGGAGTTGCGGGAAACCCAAGAGCAAACCTGGCAAGAGCGAGAGAAGGCGATCGCCGAACGGGAAAAAGCCTATACTGAAGCAAAAGCCAAAGTAGAAGCCTTTCCGGAAGAATTACAAGAGAACACCAAACGCGGTAAGGACAACGGTCGCAATATTGGTCACTATCAAGTCAAAATTAAAGCCGATCTGCGCACTCAAGAAATGGAAAGCCAGAAGAAAATCTATGAGTTGCGCTTACAAGGCTTATCCGAAACCATTCAGAATCAAGAAAACCGGATTCAAAATCTCTCCCAACAATTGGATTCCGCCTTGAAACAGGTACAAGATTTAGCTGTCAAAGCCATTGAAGGAGCCTCAAATCTTAAATCTTCTGAGGCGCTCAAAGAAATTGCCCTGGAACAAGCGAAACAAATGAAAGGGAAATAAGTTTGATGGGGGTATTTACCCTCACGATTACAGATTTGGGAGTAGTTTGGGAATTGCACAATTGCGGGTGGATGCAAAGCAATTCCCAATTTTTTGATTTCACACCATATAGTGCTTCATAGTGCTTCGCGCTGTGCGACCCGTTCAGCCTAAATTGGGTACTTGTACTCAAGGGAAGGCTGGCAAGGTTAAGAAATGTTGCCAAATGAGTG
>NZ_JAGHZN010000059.1:0-29012 GCF_017746735.1 Roseofilum sp. Guam
TCGATTCAGAAAGATTGCGAGACATCACCATCTTAGGAATTGCCCTTCTTGTTCGCCTACCTACTAAGCTAATAATCCCTTGGTTCCTGATAAAAGATAACGGGATTAACCGATACTTTAGAATGGTGAGAGATGGGAGCTTTATTAGATTGAAAAGGCGATAGAGATTACCCTTGGATTTAACTTGCTTATTTCAACTTTTAACGTAGAAAATAAGCGACTGACATATGCCACTATTACCTGATGTAAGTCCTGTGTATACTACCTATCTAAATAGGTGTGCCGTGAAGAATTTACAGTAAATTTTACTGTAAATAACGATGGTAGCGATATATTCAGCGAACTGCTTAACTGGGCTGCATCTTTTTGACTTTTTCCAGCGAAACCCATGCCCTGTAAGACTTCCGCTGATTCATCTTTCTTGCACAACGTAACAAGAACTGCAAGAAATAATCATCCTTTCTCTTATTGTCTCTCCTGTTGATATTTACCTTTAATTTTACAGTAAATTTTGATAAGGGGGAGTAGGCATGAATAGACGTGAACCCGATCGCCCCCTTATCTAGCTAGCATCAACTAATTCTGTTACGGGAATTCCCCTGAATGATTTGATTCCTATGACCTATTTAACGCACCCTGGAGGACTTGAACCCCCGGCATCAGGTTTTGGAGACCTGCGTTCTACCAACTGAACTAAGGGCACACTTTTCCCGCCAGATCTTATAGTTCTCTACCTATCTATAAATAATGCTTATGTGATGGTCATGTGATTGGGTTATTAGTGAAAGTCTATGGCAATGCTTCCATGAATAAGTTTTCTCTATTTTTATGACCTATTTACCTCATACTCATTTTTGGGGTGTTAAAGTGGTTTTAGGTAGATTTTAGGTAGATTTTCCCTTACAAGAGTTTGAGGGGCGTGTGGCTTTGCCTTGCGAGCAAGAGATAGCCAGCCTCCCAAACATCTTTATTTCATGCGGATGGCGAGACTCGAACTCGCAAGGCAAAGCCACACGCCCCTCAAACGTGCGCGTATACCAATTCCGCCACATCCGCTTGCAATTGGTGAGCATCGCTCACAGATTCTTATAATAGCATAAGTCAACGGCGATCGCACCCATTAGAAAAAAAGATCTTCCAGAAAGGCCCCTAAACCTCCTATTCTAACGGAATATATCATGCTCAAAAACTGGAAGATGACTTTTTCAAAAATCCTGATTGCCAACCGAGGAGAGATTGCCCTTCGCATCCTCCGCACCTGTGAAGAACTGGGCATTGCCACCGTTGCTGTTCACTCCACCATAGACCATCAGGCTCTCCATGTACAGTTAGCGGATGAAGCTGTCTGTATTGGAGAGGCTAATAGCAACAAAAGCTATCTCAACATTCCCAACATTATCGCTGCTGCCCTCACTCGCAACGCCACCGCCATTCATCCAGGTTATGGTTTCCTCGCGGAAAATGCCAAATTTGCCGAAATTTGCGCCGATCACCAAATTACCTTTATCGGCCCCACCCCAGAAGCCATGCGAGCCATGGGGGATAAATCCACTGCTAAAGCCACCATGCAAAAGGCTAAAGTCCCCACTGTACCCGGTAGTGATGGACTCTTGAGCAATGAACATGAAGCCATCTGTGTCGCTCGTGATATTGGCTATCCAGTCATGCTCAAAGCCACCGCTGGGGGAGGCGGGCGGGGAATGCGCCTGGTTCGGGATGAGAGCCAACTGGTTAAGCTGTTCCGAGCCGCTCAAGGAGAAGCCGAAGCCGCCTTTGGTAATGCTGGGGTTTATCTAGAAAAATTTATTGAAAATCCCCGCCATATTGAATTTCAGATTTTAGCTGACTCCTACGGTAATGTCATTCACCTAGGGGAGCGGGAATGCTCGATTCAAAGACGACATCAAAAACTGTTAGAAGAATCTCCCAGCCCCGCTCTAACACCGAAGTTACGACAAAAAATGGGAGAAGCTGCCATTAAAGCAGCGCGTTCGATTAACTACACGGGAGCCGGAACTATTGAGTTTCTACTCGATAAATCTGGCAATTTCTACTTCATGGAAATGAACACCCGGATTCAAGTCGAACATCCAGTTACGGAAATGGTGACCGGACTGGATTTAATTGCCGAACAAATCCGCATTGCCCAAGGAGAAAAACTCTCCTTAAGCCAAAAACAAGTTCAATTCAGAGGTCATGCGATCGAATGTCGGGTGAATGCTGAAGATCCCGATCATAATTTTCGTCCTAACCCCGGCCGCATCAGTGGCTATCTCGTTCCTGGAGGCCCCGGTGTGCGGTTTGATTCCCATGTCTATACCGATTACGAAATTCCCCCCTATTATGATTCTCTTATTGGTAAATTAATTGTTTGGGGTGCAGACCGAGATAGTGCGATCCGTCGCATGAGACGAGCCTTACAAGAATGTGCAATTACGGGTGTACCAACCACGATTGGATTTCACCAGAAAATTCTGGAAACTTCAGCGTTCTTAGAAGGAAATGTGTACACTAACTTTATTGAACAGTACTTTGGTTAAAAAATAGGGTAAACAGTGCATTCAAAAAAGAGGGGAAAGAGGAGGAGGAAATTACCTATACCTTTTCCTTCGTTGTAGCGCTTTAGCGCTACAACAAGTCCCACCTAATATCTAGTTTGAGATGAAATAGTCCACTACGATACTTTGCTCTTGCCTGACGTATGAAATTTCTGGGAATTGATTTAGGGTGGCGCTCTGGAGCGACCGGTTTGTGTTGCTTAGAGTGGAGCGCTGGACAATTACATCTGGTAGACTTAACAACAGAGATCGACCTGGATCGGATTCTGGCTTGGATCGATCGCCAGGTTCCCCCCGAAACTCCTGGATTAATTGCCGTAGATGCGCCAACTCTAATTCCTAATTTAACCGGAATGCGTCTGTGCGATCGCCTCACCCATCGCTATTTCGGCAAGTACGATGCGGGATGTTATCCTGCCAATCAACAGCGTCCATTTGCCGAGCGTACCACCGGATTTGGTGAATCTTTAGCCACACGAGGGTTTAGCCATGCTCCGGACATCATGCCTCAAAAACCCGGACGCTATCAAATAGAAGTCTATCCTCATCCAGCGATCGTGAATTTATTTGGACTAGAGCGGATTTTGAAGTACAAAAAAGGTAAGGTGGGCGATCGCCGGTTAGAATTATCTAAACTGCGAAAGTTTATCGGCGATCGACTTCCCCAGGGCCAACCCCCCCTGGCTGTTCTTGATTTACCCGATATCCCAGACACAGGAAAAACCCTTAAAACAGTTGAAGATCAACTCGATAGTCTCATCTGTGCCTATATCGGCGCTCATTGGTGGTATTGGGGAACCGAAAAAAACTGGGTACTGGGAGACCTCAGTTCTGGATATATCATCGTCCCCCAACCTGATATCCCAGGGTAAAATCCGATGTTCTTGCATGACCTATTCTCCCTTGGCTATTGACCTTCTTCAGATTTCAAATAAAACGGAAACACCATACTCTGCTGAGTGTAATTAGCTCGAATTTCATATTGAATCATCAGGTCAACTCGACCTTCTTCTTGACGGGGAATCGTTAGCACTTTAATCACCGTAATTCGGGGTTCCCACTGTTCCAGTGCTTCTTGCACCCAAATTCGCATCAGGCTTAACGTATCTTGATTCATGGGGGCAAAAGCTAATTCAGATAACCGACAGCCAAAATTGGGTCGATACACCCGTTCACCCAAGTCAGTCATCAGAATAATAACCATCGACTGGCGAATATTGAGATCTTCTGCACTTAAAGCTAAACTACCTTGACGAGTCACCTGTAACGGAAAGGAGACCCCTTGACCCACAAAGGGACGACGTTGCTTGGAGAAAGGAGAGGAATTGACCATAGGTTATGAGACTGTGCGCGAGTAATGGGGGAATTAGGTAATATTGCGTTTCTCTCTTTTATGGAGTACAGCTTTAAGCCTTAGATCCTAAGCAATATAAGCTACTGCTAGAGGGCGAAGCGCTATATGAATTTGCCCCTAATTTTAACAGTTTACGCTTGTCAGGTGAGCCAGAGTAGCCTAAATTTTGAAGTGTTACCTACTAGAGCAAGGTTGTTTGTGAGTAGCGAATTAGTTGTCTAAATCTGATGTTTGAACACTTTACTCCCCATAAAATCACCACCGATGAGGTTAATATCAATTTGGTAATCGGGGGGCAAGGCCCCCCTTTACTTCTGTTGCATGGTTATCCCCAAACCTATGTCATGTGGCATGAAATTGCCCCAAAGTTAGCCCAATATTTTACGGTTATTTGTCCTGATTTACGAGGGTATGGAGATAGTGGTCATCCAAGAACAGACGATCGCCATTCTCCTTATTCTAAACGAGCGATGGCCCAAGACCAGGTTGAAGTGATGGAACAACTGGGATTTAGGCAGTTTTTAGCGGTAGGGCACGATCGAGGAGCGAGGGTTTTACATCGTTTACTCTTGGATTATCCGGAAAGGGTGCAAAAAGCGGCTTTACTCGATATTGTGCCCACCAAAACAATTTTTGAGACGATTAATCAAACCTTGGCCACGGCTTATTCCCATTGGTTTTTTCTGATTGAACCCGCAGGAATTCCGGAAAAGTTAATTGGGTCTGATCCAGCGTTTTATTTAACGTGCAAGTTACGGCAATGGAGTCACCGCTTTGAGGGATTTTCTCAGGAGGCGATCGCCGAATATATCCGTTGTTTTAGCAACAAAGATGTGATTCATAGTACTTGTGAAGATTATCGTGCAGCCGCTTCCATTGATTTGGAACACGATCGAGCAGACTTAGATACACGGATACAGTGCCCCTTACTGATCCTTTGGGGACAATTGGGAGTGATGGAACGGTGCTATGATGTGCTGGCAACCTGGCGAGAACGGGCGGTGAATGTTCAAGGATTTTCTTTACCCTGCGGTCACTTTCTGCCAGAAGAAGCCCCCGAAGAAACGACACAAGCGTTACTAGAGTTTTTAACCATTTCCTAAAATTTGCTACACTAGAAATAGGATTGATCTTGTATTAAAAGCCAATGTCAGCAAAACTCTTATTAGTAGATGATGAACCGGGACTGCGGGAGGCGGTACAAGCTTATCTCGAAGATTCAGGGTTTACTGTGGAAGTGGCGAATAATGCCATTGAAGGTTGGGAAAAAGTCCAGCAAATTGTGCCCGATTTGGTGATTTCTGATATCATGATGCCGCAAGTGGATGGCTATCAGTTCCTGCAACAATTGCGGGAAGATGACCGATTTAAGTCTATGCCTGTGGTCTTTTTAACGGCTAAAGGGATGACTTCCGATCGCATCCAAGGCTATCAAGCCGGATGTGATGCTTATCTTCCTAAACCGTTTGATCCAGAAGAATTAGAAGCGATCGTTAAAAATCTGATCGAACGCCGTGCAGCAGCGAGTAGTTCAACCGAATTAGATGATATTAAACAACAACTGAATCAAATTCAAGGTATCCTGCAACAAGGGAATACGGTATCGACTCAAACCAGCCCGATTCAAATTGATTTTACGCCTAGAGAACAAAGTGTTTTAAATTTAGTGACGGAAGGCTTGATGAATAAGGAAATTGCTCGCCGGTTAGAAACCAGTGTGCGAAATGTGGAGAAGTATGTGAGCCGTTTATTTGTAAAAACGGGCACGAATAGCCGCACTGAGCTAGTTCGGTTTGCGATCGAGCATGGATTAAATCAATCTTAAGGGGGATGGGGGAATGGGGAACACCCAGACGCTCCAGACGCGGAGATTGCCTATTCCCTATGACACAAATGAGATTATATATAGTAGGAACGCCCATTGGTAATTTAGAGGATATGACGTTTCGCGCGGTGAAGGTTTTGCAGTCTGTAGAGGCGATCGCCGCTGAAGATACTCGCCATACGGGTAAATTACTCCAACATTTCCAAATCGAAACCCGGCAAATTAGCTGTCACGAACATAATCAACAGCAGCGTATCCCAGAACTATTAACACTGATGCAACAGGGAAAGGAGATCGCCTTAGTTAGTGATGCGGGTATTCCCGGCATTTCCGATCCGGGATATGAGTTAGTTCAAGCTACATTAAAGGCTGGATTCGATGTGGTTCCCATTCCAGGGGCAAATGCAGCGTTAACTGCTCTATCTGCTTCGGGGTTAGGGAGCGATCGCTTTTGTTTTGAAGGCTTTTTACCTCCCAAAGGGAAATCCCGTCACCAGCGTTTAGAAATGCTCAAAACGGAAACTCGCACCGTGATTCTTTATGAAGCGCCGCACCGCTTGCAAGCAACCCTGCAAGATTTAAGTGCAACTTGTGGAGACGAGCGAAAAATTACTATTGCTCGCGAATTGACCAAACTCTATGAACAGTTTTGGCGCGGAAGCTTAAATGAAGCCATCCAATATTATCAAGAACATCAGCCCAAAGGAGAGTTTACCCTGGTTGTCGCTGGCGCAGATATGGAGAATGTAGCGTTATCCGAAGCCGCACTCAAAGCCGAATTAGTGGACTTATTAGAGCAAGGATGGTCGCGATCGCAAGCCAGTCGCCACTTAGCCCAATTAACCAATCTTCCCAAACGCAAATTGTACCAAATGGCCTTAGAGCTATAGCACTACGTGCTAGGGAATGGGGAATAGGGAGACACGATGAGAGAGGGGCGCTCCCTGAGCGGAGTCGAAGGGAGCATCTGTAGGGGCGAAAAATTTTTTGCCCCTACAATCTCTACAAGTTAACGTTTCGCCAGTTTCTTGCTCACTTTCCGCAAGCGCACAGATTCTGGAGTCACTTCCACCAATTCATTTGAACCGATATATTCCAGAGCACGCTCCAAACTCATTTGCACCGGAGCTTGCAATTGTACTAGTTCATCCCCAGTCGAAGAGCGCATGTTAGTAAGCTGTTTAGTCTTACAAACATTTAAGTCCAAATCTTGGGGACGATTATGTTCGCCCACAATCATGCCTTTATACACCTTAGTTCCGGGAGTAATGAAAAATAAGCCCCGGTCTTCCGCATTTTTGAGGGCATAAAACGTGGCTGTTCCTTCTTCAAAGGCTACTAAAACCCCATTGCGACGGGTTTCCACTTCTCCCCCTAGGGTGCGATACTCAAAAAAGCTATGATTCATAATCCCTTCACCACGGGTGAGG
This sequence comes from Roseofilum sp. Guam, assembly GCF_017746735.1. Taxonomy (NCBI): domain Bacteria; kingdom Bacillati; phylum Cyanobacteriota; class Cyanophyceae; order Desertifilales; family Desertifilaceae; genus Roseofilum; species Roseofilum sp. Guam. The sequence continues at coordinate 7,168 of NZ_JAGHZN010000059.1, forward strand.
CGCATAAATTCACCTCGGAACCCAATTAAACCCCGTGCAGGAATCACAAATTCCAGTTGAGCGCGTCCGTTGCCTCCCATTTGCATATCTTGCATTTCGCCACGACGTTGGCCGAGGCGTTCTATACATCCACCTACAGAGTCTTCAGGAACGTCCAAAACCAGACATTCGTAAGGTTCGCAGGGTTGGCCGTTGACTTCGCGATAAATCACTTGCGGTTGGGAGACTTGGAACTCGTAGCCTTCGCGACGCATAGTTTCAATGAGAATACCCAGATGCAGTTCACCGCGTCCAGAGACGAGGAAGGATTCTGGGGAATTGGTTTCATTGATCCGCAGAGCCACATTGGTTTCCAGTTCCCGGAAGAGGCGATCGCGCAATTGACGAGAAGTTACAAATTTTCCTTCTTGTCCCGCAAACGGCGAATCATTCACCGAGAACGTCATCTGCAACGTTGGCTCATCCACCTTAATCAAAGGTAGGGCTTGGGGTTCATTGGGACAAGTAATCGTTTCCCCAATGTTGGCATCGCTAAACCCAGCCACAGCCACAATATATCCGGCTGAAGCTTCTTCCATATCCACACGGGTTAAACCCTCAAATCCCATCAGCTTTGAGATTTTTGATTTAACGATTTGGCCATCATCTTTGACTAAAGCCGCTTGTTGATTGGATTTAATCGTTCCGTTGTGAATTCTACCAATCACGATCCGACCTAAATATTCAGAATAGTCTAGGGTCGTAACTTGCAATTGTAGCGGTTTCTCCGGATCTCCTACCGGAGGAGGAACATGATGCAAAATAGACTCAAACAGGGGCTTCATGTCCTGACTTTCGGTCTCTAGATCTTCCTTGGCATACCCTTGAATTCCCGAAGCAAACAAGTAAGGAAATTCACATTGATCGTCATCTGCACCCAATTCTAGAAATAAATCTAAGACTTTATCAACCGCCCCATGGGGATCGGCTTGCGGGCGGTCTATTTTATTCACTACCACAATTGGACGCAGGCCCTTTTCTAGGGCTTTTTTCAGCACAAAGCGGGTTTGAGGCATCGGCCCTTCATTGGCATCCACAATCAGGATACAGCCATCAACCATTCCCAACACCCGCTCGACTTCGCCCCCGAAATCTGCGTGGCCTGGGGTATCAACGATATTAATTAACGTATCTTTATAATGAACAGCAGTATTTTTAGAGAGAATTGTAATCCCCCGCTCCCGTTCCAGGGTATTAGAATCCATGACACAATCGGGGATTTCTTCCCCTTCGCGAAAAATACCCGATTGTTTGAGCAGAGCATCCACAAGAGTTGTTTTGCCATGATCGACGTGGGCAATGATGGCAACATTGCGAATGGGAAGAGACATATATACCTAAATGCGGTTAACTATAGATTTCTTAACAATATTAACATAATTCGCCGCCACCGCACCCTCAGTTCTCTGCTCTACCGGCGGCAAGGTGGAGGGATAGGGAGATGGGGAGATAGGGGGATAGGGAGATAATTGCTTTACCAAATCAAGTGAAGATTTAAAACAAATCCGGGTAAAACATTTTCTCCGGACAAGGTGGGAGGATGGTCTACAGTTTGTTTGTCTTGTCCCTGACGATAAATTTCTACTTGGCGGTTTTGGGGGTTAATGAGCCAGCCTAACTGAGTGCCATTATCCATATATTCCTGCATTTTATCTTGAAGACGTTTGAGGGAATCGCTAGGCGATCGCAGTTCGATGACAAAATCAGGACAGATGGGCGGGAATTTCTCTTGCTGTTCGGGAGTCAGCACTTCCCATTTTTCTAAGGGTATCCAAGCTGCATCCGGGGAGCGATCTCCACCATTAGGCAGTTGAAAGCAAGTGGAAGAATCAAAGACAATTCCTAATTGAGCTTGTCGATTCCATAAACCCAAATCTAGGTTAATCTCTGAGTTCCGTTTTCCAGTTCCCCCTCCAGTAGGTGGCATAATGATTAAGTCTCCTTTTGCGGTTCGTTCTAGTCGCAAGTCACGGTTGGCAGCACAAAGTTGATAGAATTGTTCGTGGCTAATGGGAATGGTTTCTGAGGTATTTAAAACTAATGCTGTCATCGTTTTATCTCCTTGGGTAAGTTTGATAATCGACTGTTTGATTCTCAAAAATAAGGGTTTACCGAATAATTATTAATTGTTAATTGCTTGGACGCTTAATCCTAACAGAATGGCGAAGATTGCCCCCAAGGTGATGTTAATAATATTAACCCATTCATTCGTGAGCCAGCTTATTTTCTCCTGTAAGGTGGCTCCGATGACACTTTCGACATTTGTGGCTAAAAATGCCGCCACCAGGCAATAGAGGACACCCAAGAGGCTCATCAGACCTACGAGCCAACCGACCAGGGCAAGAGCGATCGCCCCCACCATCCCAGCTAAGGTTCCCTCCAAACTGACTGCTCCTTCTGTTCCCCGCGCTACCGGTTGCAATGTAGTAATTAGAAATGTCCGTTTTCCATAAGCTTTGCCAACCTCGGAAGCGCAAGTATCCGATAATTTGGTACTAAAACTGGCTACATAGGCTAAACCCAACCATGGAATTAGCTCATCTGGCCCCCCTTGGTACTGAATAAGTAGGACACCTAAAGCACAAACGGCCCCTACCAAAGCAGACCCCCAGACATTTTCCGGCCCCCTTGCACCAGAGCGTTTTTCGGCGATTCCTTGAGCCTCTTTTTCGGCTAAACCGATCCGAGTTACTCCCGATCCGACTAAGAAATAAAAGCCAACGACTGCATAACCCGGTCCTCCCAAGGTTCCCCAGACGAGGACTCCCAAAACCCAAGCATGAATGACTCCCGCAAGGGTTAACAATTTTTTCGGCGCGAATGCCACAATGGTTAATAAGACCGTATTTAGAATGACGGCAACCATCCAGGGATTAGTGAAGATCGTTAAATCAGTCATTGAGGATAGAAGTTTCGGTTATGGACAGCGTGTTATTTCATCTGGCGTTTCCCGTACAAAATCTGGAAGAAACCAAAGCCTTTTATGTGGAGGGTTTGGGCTGCCAAATGGGTCGAGAATCGCGCCATGCTCTTATTCTAAACTTGTATGGCCATCAGTTAGTTGCCCATGTCACCGATGAGCCATTAACCCCACAAACGGGTATTTATCCTCGTCATTTTGGCTTAGTATTTGCTCAAAAGTCGGATTGGGATCGGCTTTTAGAGCGATCGCTGGATCGGAATTTACGCTTTTTTCAACAACCGAAACAACGGTTTCCAGGCCAATTAACGGAGCATTTTACGTTTTTCTTGGCCGATCCGTTTGAGAATTTCCTAGAGTTTAAGCATTACTGCCATCCAGAGGCGATTTTTGGAGCGCAGGAAGTGGGTGCTATCGGCGATCGCTGATACCATTTCTCTTTAAGTTTGCAACTAATGATGTCTATTGAGGCAATTGTCTGAGAGTATTCATTAAACGCAACATCATGGAGAAATGGTATGAATCAATATCCCTCTTCTGTTACCCTCCGAGAATTAAGATACCATAATCTAGCTGTCCTAACCAACTCATTCACTGCTATAACTGTAAAAATTATAGCTTTATTCATGTCACTTCAAAGTCTGAAAAGTACAAGGATTAACAAAGCAGATACCAAACAAGCTAAAGGTGTCCGGGTTAAGTTCCACTGATTCCAACGAGGTTCAAAATCTAGACGCGCAGACTTGTACATCGCTTCATCCATCTGATCAACATTCAAAGCTTGGAGTTGTTTATTTAAGGGGATGTTAATCGTAAAAGTCGGTAACTGGACCCCCAAAAGATAAGTCAGCAAAGCGAGAATGATCAGCCCTTCGTCAACTCCATCCAATTCTCCAAGACTCAGAAGACTCGAAGCTACTAAAAAGACAATCGAACCGAGCCAAAGAAAGACAAAAATCGGCTGATTATTCTGGATAATGCCATCAATAACCTGAAACGCTCGAATAAATTCCCGGTCGTTTAATTGTTTTATGCCTGGCATAACAACTATTGCAAAAGCGACTAGAAATCCAGCGACCAGAGAACACAAAAATGTAGCGACAAGCAATATAATTGGGAAAAGACCTTGTATTGACATGGAAAACACTCTTACACTTCGTGCTGGTAATTATAGCAGTGAATCAGTTGGTTAGGAGTTAGATTGGAGTTTAAGGCACTCTATCAATAGAAAATATTCTAAGTGAATAGGCCAAAGACGATATTATGCATATTGATATTAAGAAGGGTAAAATTTTGATTCATAAAAACCTCACTGAACTTAATCCGGCTCAAGATTTGGTAGACATGGGTATACCGCGAGAAGACATTTATAATTGAACCTGGAAAGTGACAGAAAACGATCGCCAAACCTTAATCGATACTTCGTCCATTAAACACTTGGGGCGCTTCTCTTTTGGCTGGAGGGGCAACGCTGGCTTGTCGTTGTTGTTGCTGGTCTTTTTGAAAGTAATTTTGCCACTCTTGAGGTGCGTTGAGAGTCTCACCTCCATGACGGGTAAGCCGTTGGCGAATACGACAGAGGACGGGAGTATTCACACAAGCTCCAGCGATAATAGCTTGACCTTTGGTGAGGGCAGGAAGTTCGTTAAGCAGGTCTCGTCCGGCTGCTTCTACCCCATGTTTGAGGCTGTCTTGGTCTACAGGGTTGATAATGCGGAGTAGAAATTGGCTCATGCATTGCGAGAGTACGTCGGAGTCCAGTTTACCGGGGCGTTGGGTAATCAGTCCTACCCCTAGGCCAAATTTACGCCCTTCGCTGAGGATGGTTCGCAGCATGGCTTTACAGCGTGAGGGTTCGTGAGCAGGGGCGAAGCGATGAGCTTCTTCGAGGAGAATGAAGACGGGGAAGGGAAGATAGTTGTCATCGTCGGGGAGGAGGTTTTGTTTTTGGGTGTTCATCCGCGCTTGATAGCTTTGGCGTAGAAGAGCGGCACAGATGACTTGTTGTTCTTCTTGGGGGATTTCGTTCATTTGCAGAACGGTGACTTGACCCGGTTCAAACAGGTTTTGGGGGGTGAGGTGTTTGTAGGCGTGGAAATGGGGCGATCGCTCTAAGCGTTCGAGTTTCCATTCGAGTGCAGGTGCTGAAGTTCCGACTTTTTCGTTGCCTTCATCGTCGGTTTGGCGATCGGCTTCAAAAACGGCAGCAATGAGATCTTGTACATCCCAGCGATATTCAGCGTTTTTGTGTCTTTTGAGGATATTGAAGGCTTTGCTGAGGATGGACTGTTGGCGATCGCTCATCGTCGGCAACAGCATCAAAATATCGTAGTAGTCCAAGGATGACAGGCGGATATGCACGTCTTCTGGCAGCAGAATTTTCACCTGGGGACTATAGCCATCTGCGCCGCGAAAGGCGGAATGTCCTTGTAAGTCGGCTAAGGTTCCATACTCTCCGTGGGGGTCGAAAATTAAGACAGGGGCGCGGTTGTGGGGGGCGAGAAATTCTTCAATTAGTACCCCAGCCGTATAGGATTTTCCGGAACCCGTGCCCGCAAGAATGGCTAAGTGGGTACTGACCAATTCTTTGACATCTAAAACGACAGGCACATTCCCTCCAGGACGCAGGAGAATCGATCCCATGTGGGCGCTCCCCATTTCTCCTTGCTGTTTGCGGTTAATGATGGACTGCAAGAAGCGATCGCTCGCTAACATTACCTTTGCTCCTGGATCGGGAGACTGGCGAGGATTCAGAAAGCCTAAACTTCGGTGAAAATATCCAATTACGTCTACAGTCACCTCGTAGAGTTCGGGGTTTTTGTCCGTAAATCCGACTAAGGCTGCGATCGCCTCTGGGCTGGTTTCTGGGTCAGCAAATATGCGATCTGGAAAGTGATCGATAAGACTTATATTCGAGATTTTGCCCAGAATTTTTTGATTCTCATCTCCTGAAATTAACGAATAATAAACAAATTCTCCAATTTTCACTTGACGATTATTCGTCGTAATGAACACATATTGATTCCCCGTTTCACCTGGGCCTTTGACCGTTCCAATTATTTGAGTTGAAGAGGTCACCGAACGGATCTCGGGTGCAGTGTTTCGAGAGGGCAGGGAGTCTTGTACGCTGGTCATGGCCTAGACTAGGTTCACTTCTTAAGAAAACTAAATGTGAGTACGATTTCTAATCAATCGCTTACGATTTTGAGAAAGTTTGCGGAATTCTCGGATTTCTTGCGGTAGAAGATTATTGTAACCTGGAGTTAAGCTTTCTCCAGAAGAAATCCAAGCAAATGGATTCAAAGATTGGAGCGAGTTTTAACCGTTTCATGTCCACTATTGGAGTCTCTACTTGAATGGAAGCTAACCATTTCTTCCTTTTTTAACTGAACGATTCACTAATCTGGGGGTACAGGACTAATGGAACGGAAGGCTTTGAAAACTAGCAATACTACGGATTCAACTTGTACCCTTCCCGTTGACTTAGCCAATTATAAACTAGGTTACAGTGATATGGTCTCTCCAGAATGGAATCATAAGATGGAAAATGAGAGCGTAAATTTGGAGAGGGTATCACTAGAGAAGGGGTGTTCTGTTGCCTCTAATCCTCAAACCCTACGTCAATTTCAAGTTTTAGTAGCAGAGCGCACCGCCCAACTCGAATTAAGCCTCAAGGTGCAGGCAAAACTCTATGAACAAACTCGCCGCCAGGTCGAAGAACTTCGCCATCTGAATGAACTAAAAGATGAATTCTTAAGTACCATTAGCCATGAATTGCGGACTCCTTTAACCAGTATGAGCTTGGCAATCCGGATGTTACGTCAACCCGAAATTTCACCCGATCGCCAACAAAAATATCTGGAGATTTTGGAGAGCCAATGCCAACAGGAAATTCATCTGATCAATGACTTATTAACGTTGCAAGAATTGGAAGAGCAGACGATTGACATGGAGGGTCAAACTGTTGATGTGCAAGATTTCATGGAGATGACAACCGCAGGATTTGAAACTCGATGGAGTCATAAGCAGTTGAAACTCAACCTAGAAATCGCTCCAGAATCGACCAATCTAGAGACAGAGCCAGATAGCCTCAAGCGCATTCTAGCAGAGTTGCTTGCTAATGCGGGCAAATTCTCCGATGTCCAAAGTCAGGTTAAGATCTCTGTACAACCCGATCGCGCAGACGGGAGAGATGGGGTAGCTGTGGCGATCACCAATCAAGGTATGGGGATTCAGAACACTGAATTAGCGGAGATTTTCCACAAATTCCGTCGCGGAACCGGAGTTACAGATCGGGCGATCGCCGGAACGGGTTTAGGTCTAGCCCTCGTGAAGGCTTTGGTGGAACAATTAGGAGGAACCCTTACCGTCAGCAGTGAGCCTCTGGACTCTGGATCGGCTTGGGAAACCTGTTTTACCCTTCTCCTCCCCCAGAGTGATAGCGCTTCCCACGAGGAAATAGGGAATAGGGAATAGGTTAGAGTAGCTAACAAGTCAGAATTTAAGGAACGTAACGGGTAATTCCCAGAATGCTCAAAATTAGTCAACCTCGATCGCGGCGCTGGCAAAAACTCACCTATTCTCCCATCATCCGCCAAATTCAAGTGTTTATGGCGGCGATTCGCTTCATTGCTCTGTTACTCTGGGATCGTTGGCGTGGGGGAGCTTCTTCCGCTCTCAAACGCCAACGGGCGAGGGGTTTAGTGCAAACCCTACTCAAACTAGGGCCGACGTTTATTAAAATTGGTCAATCTCTCTCGACTAGGGCAGATTTGTTACCCGTCGAATATGTGGAAGCCTTGGAACAACTGCAAGATCAAGTTCCAGCCTTTGACGTGGAAACAGCGATCGCCATTATCGAACTAGAACTAGGCGCATCCGTAGGAGCAATCTTCCGCAACTTTGACCCCCTACCCCTTGCTGCTGCTAGTTTAGGGCAAGTTCATCGCGCCACCCTCCATACCCAAGAAGAAGTCGTGATTAAAGTTCAGCGTCCTGGCTTAAGAGCCTTATTTGATGTGGATGCTAAAGCCATCTACCGAGGCATCCAAGTCACTGAATTCCTCTTCGCTTGGACTCGCAAATATGAACTACGAACCATCTATGGTGAATTTTTCCGCATTCTTTATCAAGAAATTGACTATAAACAAGAAGCCTTAAATGCAGACCGCTTTCGGAACAATTTTGCCAACCATCCGGAAATTCTGGTTCCCAAAATTTATTGGCGCTATACCACGAACAAGGTCTTAACCATCGAGTATTTACCGGGCATTAAAGTGGATAACAGAGAAGCCCTGATCGCCTGCGGTTTAGACCCTCAGAAAATCAACCAAGTGGGCATTTGTTGCTATCTCAAGCAACTGCTCTTAGATGGTTTTTTCCAAGCTGACCCCCATCCTGGTAATTTAGCTGTTACCTCTAAAGGAGAACTGATTTTCTATGATTTTGGCATGATGGGGGAAATTAAATCTTTAGCCAAAGACCAGATGATCCGCAATTTTTTTGCGGTCTTACGCAAGGATACCGATGAAGTCGTCGAGACATTGATCAAGATGGGGTTAATTGAACCGATGACAGATATGACCCCTGTGCGCCGCTTGATTACATTTTTGTTGGATCGGTTTACGGAACGACCCGTGAATTTTCGCGAGTTTACCTTAATTAAAGATGAACTCTATGCCATGTTTGAAGAGCAACCGTTTCGCTTACCCGCAGAAATGACGTTTGTGTTAAAGGCTTTAACGACGTTAGATGGCATTGCTCGTATTTTAGACCCCGAATATAATTTTGCGTCCTCTTCTCAACCCTTTGTTCGCGAAGTAACCGCAGGGAAAGGAACTGGATATTTAGTTGGGGAAACCCTGCGCCAGGTGAAGTTATGGGTGCAGTCCCCTTTTCAAAAACCAACGGTTACCGATCGCTTCTTGGAACAGTTAGGGAAACGGATGGATACGGGAGACTTAGCGTTTTCCGTTAAAGCGAAAGAGAGCGATCGCCTTTTAGAGTCTTTGAGCTTAGGAGTGCAAAGTGTACTCTATCTGTGTGGCGCTGGGTTTACCTTGATTTCCAGCACGATTCTGTTTGTGGGACAATTTTCTGGATGGGCGATCGCCCTACTCTGTGGATCGGGCTTGTTTAGCTTCTTCTGTATGCGATCGATCTTCCGCCTTTCCCTACGCAACCGCCTCAACCGTATTTCTTAACCCACATTTTGCACAACAAAATATTGCCAGAATTATCCACCACTGTGAATTATTTTATCTGGCCGGATAATGGGTAGATTTCCTATTAATTGAACTCGAAGCATGACAGAAGAGGGATAATTTAAAGAGTAGAGCCGAGCTTGATCAAGAAAAATCTCTCCATGGCAGTAGCAGGGAGAGGACAAACTATAAACTCAACTTCAACTTAATCGTTATTGGCTTCCTTTCCCGTAAACTGATCGATTAACCAGGAAACCAAAGATAATACAATTGACCCAAACACGGCTGGCCAAAAACCGGCTACCGTAAATCCAGGGGTAAAATAGCCGACTAACGAAAGGGAAATGGCGTTAACCACCAGTAAGAACAAGCCTAAACTGAGAATAGTTAACGGCAACGTCAAAATCGTCAAAATGGGCTTAACAATAGCATTAACCAACCCCATAACGATCGCCCCAACAGCCGCTGCTTGCCAACTGGCGATCGCCAAACCGGGGACAATATAGGCAGTTATCGCCAGGGCGATCGCCGCTAAAGCCCAAGTGAGAAAAAAGTTAATCATAATCTCGAATGTCTAACTTCCAGATCTAAAGTTTGGACTTGCGTTCAATCATAGCACCCTATTTCCCTATCTTTATTTAACAGGACTTACGCATTAACTCTATCTGTAGTGGACTGTTTCACCTAAAATAGGGCTTTGTTTGGTGTAAGCACGAAGAGTGCTTAAAAGCCTAGCCGGAGAGGGTTTTAACCCTCACTACGAACGAAATCTCATGCATCAAATTAGCTGAAACAATCCACTACAGCAGCGATCGCCGAAACATTCCCAGATTAAATGACGGACGTTATACTCATCGTTAAGCATAATTCTCTTCAAGGCTAGGGTGTGGCTTTGCCATGATCGATCCGTTATCTGGTGTTTTATTGCCGGTTTTAATTAATTTTGTTACCGGACGTGCCGATGCGAAGATATTGGCTCCTGGCTTAGATGAGCAGCTTGAACGATTGCAACAGCGCCAAATTCCCCTCAATCATGATGTAGAAAAAGAACTACGGCGATCGTTCTTTTTGGCTCTGAAACAGTTAGCGGTTCAATGTCAGAAATCCTTGGAAGATCCAGCCACTTACTATCGGGGAAACCCCAGTAATCAAGCAGCTTATGACTTAGACTGGCTAAAGGCGAAAGTTGAGGAACTTGACAAAGCCCTTGATAACGTTGATAAAACGGTGGATCAGGAGCAAGGAGAAACAGACGAAACGTCTCCTTATCCCAGTAATTACGATGACGTTCGCGCCTTGTTGAATGGACAAAAATTACAGGGAAATCCAGCAATTCAGGCCTTTCAAAAGCGATATTTACCGGAATTTTTAGAAGGTGCGCCTGAGCGTTATGAGGAGGCAGTTCAGAACCAATGGTTACCCCTGATTCGGGATAACTTTGTTCAGCGTTTTAAGGATAATGACAAGGTGTTTCGTGTCTTTGTTCAACAGTCTCTGAATCAGCTTCAGATCGAGCAAGACCAGATTCTCAAAGCAATTCATGATTTAATCAAGGCTCCCATTCTAGCGCGTCTTGACCCGCAACATCCAGAACTGAACGAGGAAGAGTGGGCAACCGTAGCCAAATTGAGGTTAGCAGAAGAGCAAGCCCTCACCTCTAACCTGTTTACCCGCGAGGATGGGGTAGAGTTAAATCGGCTGGATGTCTATGTCCCCTTGGGATTGGTGGAACGGCGGAAACCAGAGAGAGTCCCTATCCCTGGCGACACTGAAGAAGAGAGTCGCAATGACAGTAAACAAGAAACGATTACCCCCATTTCTGAAGATCGGTTTTTCACCGACGTGCTGCAACAGGGAAAGAGTCCCCAGAGTAAGGGTAAGCGTTTGGCGATTATTGGCGAACCCGGTTCGGGTAAAACGACGCGGTTACAAGCGATTTCCCGGTGGATTTTGGACAATAATCTCGGTTTGCCCATTTGGGTATCGTTGCGGACGCTACAGGGGCGCAGTCTGGGGCAATATCTGGATGATTGGTTAAACGATGCCACGGGAAAACCGGCGCTTAAGGATAACTTTCAAGAGCAGTTTAATCAAGGGCGAGTCTGGTTATTATTGGATGGGTTAGATGAAATGACTGCCCACATTACACGCGATCGTCAAGATTTGGTCAAGGGATGGTGGGCAACAGCGCAAACCCGGATACTCATAACCTGTCGGGTGAATGTCTGGGATGCGAACCGGGATGCGTTGAACGGGTTTGATGTGTTTCGGAATTTACCCTTTGAGGAGGAGCAAGTGGAGTCGTTTATTCGCCGTTTTTTTGCACAATAGAGGTTGCCCTCATCCCCCTACCCCCTTCTCCCACAGGAGAAGGGGGTTAAAGTCCCTCTCCGAGTGGGAGAGAGCAGTTAAGGTATAATTATGGCCATGCGCTGGAGGTAAAATGATGACATTACAGGAAATGATTCAGGGCTTGGATGAGTTATCCCAGGAAGAGCAAGTTTCTTTATTCTCTGTTCTACAAAAGCGTTTAGAAGAGAGAGAGCTAACCCAAGCGGGTGACACTTTCTGGAATGGAGTATTGCGTTTTAGACAAGCAATAGAAGAAGAGGAACTGGTTTTTACAGATGAAGATTTTGCTGATTTACGCGATCGCACTCCAGGACGGGAAGTAGAGCTTTAATGGTTAGATTTTTACTCGATACCAATATTCTCTCTGAACCCAGCCGCCCCAATCCCAATCCAAATGTTTTGAGGCGAATGAATCAGTATCGTTTTCAGGTTGGCGTAAGTAGTGTTGTCGTTTCTGAACTGCTGTATGGTTGCTGGAAATTACTTAAATCCAGAAGGCGGGATTCTTTATGGCAATATCTCCAAGATTCTGTTTTGACTTTGCCGATTTTTGATTATGATTTGCGGGCAGCTCGGTGGCACGCAGAGGAAAGAGTGCGGTTGTCCCAACTAGGGAAAACACCGAGTTTTATAGATGGGCAAATTGCCAGTATTGCGGCGGTAAACAGTTTGGTTTTGGTGACTCGTAATGTGAGAGATTTTGCTAATTTTCAAGGGATAACTGTCGAAAATTGGTTTGAGGATTAATAGGATAGGACAAAGCAGAATTTTGGCGAACGGAGTGTGTAGACGATGAATAAGCATGAACCGTTGGATATCGATCCTAAAGGGGAGTCTAAAACACAAGGTCAAAGAATGGCTGAAGTGTTGGAAAATTTAGCTAATGAATCCAGATTAGAGCATCTCGATCCTATGGTATGGCAAAGAGAAACGCGAGAAGATCGTCCATTACCGGGGCGTGGTTGCCCTGATCCCCCTGCCCCCTTCTCCCACAGGAGAAGGGGGTTGAAGTCCCTCTCCCGTGGGAGAGGGATATAGGGAGAGGGCAAGGTTTTTTATCAGGAGAAGGTGATAATGGCTGCATCTAACTTAGCGGATTCTTTGATTGACGCGCTGCATGAACCGGGGCGAGAGAAGTTACGCGACTTGGTGCGGAATCCGTTGCGGTTGATGTTGCTTTGTCACACTTGGAAACAGGATAAAAAACTGCCCCAGACGCAGGCGGGTTTGTATGAGAAGTATCTGAAGGCGGTGTATCGGTGGAATCAGAATTTAAAGGTGTTGCAAGGGCACGCAACTCAGTGTCAAACGAATATTACTGAGTTGAAACAGCGCCTGCATCTAGAGTTGGGAGAGTTGGCAAAGGCGGCGCTTAATTTACCCCAAGGGCGGTTTCTGTTTTCTCAATCGTTGATTGAGGAGTATTTGGGGGAAGAAGGGGATGAAACGTCCTTGTGTTTTTTGGCGTTGCGGTTGGGTTGGCTCAAGCGGTTGGGGAAGGCGGGAAGTGAGACGGTTTACGGGTTTTATCATGCGACGTTTCAGGAATATTTTGCGGCTCTAGCAGTGGAGGATAGCGATTATTTTCTGCCCCAGAACCATGAGGATTTTCCGGTTGCCAGGAAGGAGTATCGGATTTTTGCGCCGCAGTGGAAGCAGGTGATTTTATTGTGGTTGGGGCGTGGGGATGTAGCGGAGGAGAAGAAGGAGGCGTTTATTGGGCAGTTGGTGAATTTTGAAGATGGCTGTGGAGAATGGAATTTTGAGCAAGTAGATCGAGGATGTTATTCATATTGGGCCTATTTTCTAGCTGTGGCTGGTATCCGTGAGTTTAAAAGTTGTTCTTTAGCTAATGAAATTGTACAACCATCGGACATTATGCCGATATGGAAATTTCACTGGAGCTTTTTCTTTACAACACATGGGTTCTACTGTCCAGAAAAACTTTCTCAATGTATCCGTACCCGCACCAATGATTGTTGGCTACTCCTAAGTAGGACTAAATTTATCTCTATTTTAGTTACAATTCTATTCCAAAGCCAAGATAAAGAAATTTGTACTCAAGCAGTTCATAGTCTAAGTTCACAGCAAATCACTACTGAGGAACAGCAAAAAAGCGTTGTTTCTGCTCTCCAACGTCACCTTAATCCTGAAACCTACAAAAACAACTTTGAGCTGTTTCAACACTGCTACCAACTCCTCTGGAAGATTGCCCAAAGTCTCTCCTATCCTGACTTCTACGAAGCTTGGCACGGCTCCCTCCCCGCTCCCGTCAACCTGGCCGAATTTCCCGAACTCCTACGCGCTGCTCTCCCGGAACCCCACCCCTGGCAACTGCTGATTATCGATGGCAGTACATTTAACCCCGATAACCCGGTGAAGAATCTGTATCGGCAAATGCTCCAACAAGGCTGTCCCGAAAGCGAGGACGGCAAACCCAAAGATATGGCAGACTTACAAGACTACTGGGAAGATCTCCTCGACAACAGCAACCCTCCCCTAGCTCTGATCTTCTACGAAAACCCCCAACCCCCAGCCCCCCAAGGCTTCAGCGACACTTTCTTGGAGGCTCTTACCCGCTTCCAGGGTAAAGTCTGCGTGGTTACCGAGCAACCCCATCCCTCGCTGCAAACGTTCTCGCCAGACGATCCGCGCTTGATTAAGCGGATTTTGGCGTGGCTGGAGCGATCGCGATCGCCAGGTTAGAAACCGGGTTTCTGCCCTGGTTCTCGACTCTCTCCTAAGTTCTTGTAGAAACCCGGTTTCTTGGTACGTTGGCAATCGCTTTTATACCAAACCGCTAGTCTAGCTTAGGTTGACAATCGGTAAAGGATAAAGCCTCTTCATCCAGATAACCGGCGATCGCCATTTCAATGACTGCCCAAACTGGATAGTTCATTTGTTGAGCGCGTACTAAAAGTCCCTCACGAATCGTTTCCGGTAATCCGTCTAAGAAAACTTGTGCTAATTCAGGTGAGAGGTGTTCGGAAATCACTGATTGAGAATGTCTAAACTTTGGACTTGCGTTCAATGATACCACCACCGAGGAGGCGATCGCCCTCATACCAAACCGCCCCTTGCCCAGGGGTTACCCCAAACTGAGGCTCATCAAAGCGCAAATGTACCCGATTTTCCGGTAGAGGAATCACCGTCACTGGAACCGGTTTGGAACGATAGCGAATGCGAACTTCAGCGCGAATTGGACTATCCGGTGGCGCAATTGACACCCAGTTTACCCGACAAACCGTACACTCTGGATCGGCTGCACTATCGCGGGTTCCCACAATCACGCGATTCATTACCGGGTCTAGATCCACCACATACAAGGGTTCAGAATAGGCAACTCCTAACCCGCGCCGTTGGCCAATCGTATAATGATGAATCCCCTGATGCTGTCCTAAAACCTTACCCCCTTGGTCAACAATATCGCCAGTCTTCTGGTTAATATACTGATCCAAAAACGACTGCATCGAGCCATGGGCTTCCACCAAGCATAAATCTTGACTTTCTGGCTTTTCTGCCGTCGTCAAATTAAACTCGGCTGCTAGGCGGCGCGTTTCTGTTTTCGGCGTTTCTCCCAAGGGAAACAACGTAGAAGCTAATATCTCTTGGGACAAATCATACAAGAAATAGGACTGATCCTTCTGGGGGTCAATCGCCTTCAAAAGCTGATAGCGTCCGGACTGCTCATCAAACGCAATCCGCGCATAATGACCTGTCGCAATATAATCAATACCCAGCTCAGATTTGGCATAGTTAATCATCGGGCCAAATTTCACCGCCCGATTACACTGGGAACAGGGTAGGGGCGTAATTCCTTCCCGATAACCCGACACCAAATAATCAATAATATTCTGCTCAAACAACTCGCGACTATCGACAATATGGTGGGGAACCCCAAGCTGTTCGCAAATTTTCGCCGCATCTACCATACCTTCCGAGCAGCACTGTCCCTTCCCCTTCATCAACCAAAGGGTTAATCCCACAATATCGTATCCTTGATGATGAAGAACTGCTGCGGCAGTAGAACTATCTACTCCTCCAGAGAGTCCGACGACAACCTTTTTCATGGCAGCTACTGAAGCTTACTGTGAACAAAAGCATAATTGTTATGTACCCTTCTAAGGGTAACACCTCCGTCCTTTCTCTGGAGGATCTGAATTTTTAAGAGACTATGAACAACCCAAAACAGCATTCAAGACTGAATCGAGTTATCCTTCTGGGGAGTTTGGGATTGGGATTAATGGTCAGCACTAACGCTCAGTCACAACAAATCCCCTTACCCCCTCCTCCTCCCCTGAATGCCATACCGACGATTCCGGGTAATATCAATCCACCCTATGTAGCGCCCAGTGCCTACCCCTATCGGGTTTGGGTAAATGGGAATTCTCCCCTGTTATTAGAACAAGTTAAACAGCTTGTACCGGATGCCTTTATCCGGCAAATAGGTAGCCGCACGGTGATTCAGGCGGGTGCATTTGTGTCGGAATTCCAGGCTCAGGAGCGCTTGTCCCTGTTGCGATCGCGCGGTATTTTGGCTGAAGTTGTTTCCTTACAAGGGGACACCCTCGCTGGTGGCCCAAATTATCTCCCCCCCAATTACACCACCCCAATTACCCCGGCAAATACGATCAACCCCAACCCTGTCCCAGTCGCTGGTAAAGGTTATTATGTGGTCATTCCTAGCTCTCAAGAGGATGCTAATCTAATGGCTAATCGTGTGCGGCAAATCATTCCCAATACGGTTAATGTTGTAGCTAAACGCTCTCGTCGGGGGATGCATGTTGCTGTTGGCCCCTATGCTAACCGCAGCGAAGCCGCAGAAATAATGTCATTTTTACAAAATTCAGGATTAAGCAATGCTCGCGTTTATTTTGGTCGTTAACATCGAGTCTGGCTATGAGACCCCCAAATGATGATTTTTCCGGATCAGTTCAAGGTTGTTTCGGACAACTGGTCACTTACTTCGTCGTGGCTGTTGTTCTCTTTTTTCTAGTCTTGTTCGCTGGCAGTTATTTCCATACTACCTTTAATACCATATTAGTAGTTTGGTTGGGATTAATGCTATTTGTTTCGCTTGTATTTATCCTCAAAATGACTGAGGGTTAAGTTCGATGTTTTGTGAAGGGTGTCATTCAAATTATAAGGAATATATACTATGGGCTTAGGATTATTAGTCGATGGTCAATGGGTTTCACGACGGGAACAATCGGATCAAAAAGGAAACTTTATCCGTCCCCAAACCACATTTAGAAATGAAGTTACTGCCGATGGCTCTAGTGGGTTTAAAGCAGAAGCTGGGCGCTATCATTTATATATTTCTTGGGCTTGTCCTTGGGCCCATCGCACAGCTATTCTTAGAAAGCTAAAAGGATTGGAATCTGCAATTAGCTTATCAGTCGTCGATCCAGAAATCGATCAAAATGGTTGGGAGTTTTCTGAAGCTCCAGGTTGTATTCCCGATACGGTGAATCAGGCTGACTACCTCTGGCAACTCTATTTAAAGGCCGATCCAAATTATAGCGGTCGGGTGACCGTTCCCGTTTTGTGGGATAAGAAAACCCATACTATTGTCAATAATGAATCTCGCGAAATCATCCGCATATTGGATACGGAGTTTGAACGATTTGCGGAACGTCAGGTTTCATTTTATCCAGAAGAGTTACGGGATATTATCAACAGTACGATGGATACTATTTATCAGCCGATTAATAATGGAGTCTATCGCGCTGGCTTTGCGACGACGCAAGAGGCTTATGAACAAGGGTTAACAGACTTGTTTGAGGCTTTAGATCATTGGGATCAAGTGTTAGAACAACACCCTTATTTGTGTGGCGATCGCATCACTCAAGCGGATTGGTGTTTCTTTACCACGTTATTACGCTTTGATGTGGTCTATTATGGTCATTTTAAGTGCAATCTCCACCATATTACAGATTATGAAAATTTATGGGACTATCTGAAAGAACTGTATCAAGTGCCAGGAGTGGCAGAAACTTGTAACTTTGACCATATTAAGCGCCATTATTATCGCAGCCATACGGATATTAATCCGACTAAAATTGTGCCTAAAGGGCCGATTTTGGATTTTGAAGCGCCTTACGATCGCAATGTGTTAATGCATTAGTGGGAGATGGGGGGATAGGGGGATAGGGAGATAGGGAGATAGGACTTTCTTTAAATTCTAAAACCGAGTTACCATAACCTATTCTCTATTCCCTAGTGCTTCGCGCTATAAACTATGACTCATTGCCGAAATCAAATTGCCCAAATTGTCGTCACGGCGGCTGAAATGCGAGCCATTGAAAACCGCCTATTTGTGGCGGGAATGCCAGTAGCGGCGCTTATGGAAAAGGTGGCGGGTTTATTGGCTCGCCGCATGATAGATCAATGGGAAGCACTAGGGTTAGCCCCCGCTAAAATTGGTGTACTGGTGGGGCCAGGTCATAATGGTGGCGATGCCTTAGTAATTGCTAGGGAATTATATTTGCAAGGCTATTCGGTGGTGGTGACGCAACCGTTAGCCAAATTAAAAGAACTGACTGAAGCTCATGCCCAGTATGGAAAAAGTTTGGGCATTCCTTGGGTGAGTTTAGAGGAATTGCTCGACAGTTGCGAGATTCTGATTGATGGCTTGTTTGGATTTGGGTTAGAGCGCTCTATTTCCGGAGAGTTGGCAGAGCAGATCGATCGCATTAATCAATCCCAAATATTGATTTGTAGCATTGATTTGCCGTCTGGTATCCATACAGATACGGGACAAGTTCTCGGCTGTGCTATTCGTGCTGATTATACGTTCTGTTTGGGACTGTGGAAAGCGGCTTGTTTGCAAGATTCAGCAGTCGAGTATTTAGGGAAGGTGGAATGGATTGATTTTGGTATTCCGTTCGCTGATATTGACGCGGTTTTAGGCAACACTTCTCGATCTTATCGTATTACCAGAGAAGGAGTGATCGCCGGTCTTCCCCTTCCCCGTCCTCTCCTTTCCCATAAATACAAAGCCGGTCATCTGTTGCTGGTGTGCGGTTCAGAGGAATATGCAGGCAGTGCCATTTTAGCCGGTTTAGGGGCCCGCGCTTCTGGGGTGGGGATGCTTTCGATTGCCGTTCCCCACCGCTTAAAACCCCTGCTCGTTGCCCAGTTACCGGAAGCGTTGATTATTCCTTGTCCAGAAACCGAGACGGGCGCGATCGCAGAACTCCCCGATACTCTAAACTACCAGAAGTATCAGGCGATCGCCTGCGGCCCAGGAATCACGCGATCGGCCACACCCATTATTCCCACTCTCCTCAATCTTCCCATCCCTCTGATCCTTGATGCAGATGGACTCAATATCCTTGCCAGTCTTGGTATTTCGCTCCTCAATGAGCGATCGTTCCCGACCCTCCTCACCCCTCATGCTGGAGAATTTAAGCGCCTTTTCCCGCAAATTAACCTCCATGTAGACCGCATACAAGCGGTTCGCGAAGCGAGTCAACAAACCGGGGCGATCGTTTTGCTCAAAGGGGCAAGAACGGCTATTGGCAGCCCCACCGGAACCGTTTACCTGAACCCCGAAAGTACCCCAGCCCTCGCCAGAGGAGGCAGTGGTGACGTACTTACCGGGTTGTTAGGGGGTCTAGTTGCCCAACTCCCCCAAGCTCCAGAAATGGCGACCCAGACGGCTACCTGGTGGCACGCTCAAGCTGGAATATTAGCGGCTCAACAGCGCACGGCTTTAGGCGTAGATGCCTTTCACCTTACTGAATACCTGAGCCAAATTCCCCTACGATGAAAAAGAATCTGCAAAAGGCCATCCATCAGGGAATAGAAACATCCTTCGTCAGTTTGAAGCGTGAAGAAATTCCGGTGGAACTGTTGCCAGAGCATCAACCCTTAGGCTATCAATCGGCGATCGCCCTTAAACTATCTTCCTATAGTGGCCTAACCTCTCTGCATTTAGCTAAACAATTGCTGGAGTTCCTTTCCCTACAAGAGAACTTATTCGCATTTTCCCTTTCTGTTCGTTCTCCCGGTTGGCTGCAATTTCATTACTGCGATCTAGGTTTAGCCGAGCAATTGCAAGCCTTTTTGCTCACTCCCTTCGTACTTACAGCGCCACGTGCTGCGATGGAGTACCCAGTTGAATCCTCAACACTATGTAACACAACCCTATTCCCTAAGACTGATCCTCACTCCCCAGAAGTCTTTACCTGGCAAGCTGCCCATGCTCGCTGTTGCGCCCTCTTGCGTCTTGCCCAACATCAAGGGTTAATGAGCCTGGATGAGTCTACATTAAAGATCGTCGAACCCGATCGCATTCCTTGGTTAGATGACGGAAAATTTCAACTCGTTCATCCCAGCGAACAGACCTTAATCCGCTCCCTCTTGCATATCTGGGATACTCTCAATGACGATCGAGCCTCCCCGCGCTTACCCTCCTTAACCGGAAAACTTAGTCAAGATCTTCTGAGATTCGATCGCCAATGCCGGATCTGGGGATCAACTTTAAAGGAAAATCGCCCACTTTCCCTCAGTCGTTTGGCATTAGTAGCGATCGCCAGAAAGACCCTCAAAACCTTACTAGAAAAAGGATTAAACCTGATTGCCCCCCCAGAATTGTAGAGAATGCCACCAAAAAAATTTCTTCAAGGGATGACAAACCCAATTGAGTAAGCTATATTGACTATCGTGTGAGGAGCGAACCAGTAAGGACACCGAGACGAAACACGGCCAGTCGTCGGTGTCCTTTCTGATTTAAATCTAAAATTAAATCCCTTCAGAAGAATAACCGCTAAAATCAATCCTTGAATCCCGATCGCTCCTTGGTATCATGAGGGAAGTTTTGAAACGTAATTCCTGAGTTGATTATGGCAGCAGCAATTAAAAAAGGTTCAATGGTACGGGCTATCCAAGAAAAACTGGACAATTCCCTAGAAGCTTGTGCAAGTGATACCCGGTTTCCTCCCTACATTTTTGAAACCCAAGGCGAGATCATGGATATCAAAGGTGACTACGCCTTAGTCAAATTTGGTCAGGTTCCCACCCCCAATATTTGGCTGCGTGTCGATCAACTAGAGTTGTTCAACTAACAAAAACGAGAATTTGCCATGGTTAAATCTCATCAAGCGATCGCTCCAAGTGTCGGTATCATTGGAGCGGGAAAAGTCGGCAGCACCTTGGCGCAACGTATTGCAGAAAAAGACTTAGCCGATGTGGTTCTCTTGGATGTGATTGAAGGGATGCCTCAAGGGATCGCCTTGGATCTGATGGAAGCACGGGGAGTCGAGCGCCACGATCGCCAATTGATCGGTACCAATAATTATGCCGATTTGGTCGATTGCGATATTGTGGTGATTACCGCAGGGAAACCCCGTACACCAGGCATGAGTCGGGAAGAGTTGGTCGAAATCAATACCAAAATCGTTAAATCTGTGGTCAAAGAGGCCGTCCAGCACTGTCCCCAAGCGATCTTTATGTTAGTCACCAATCCCCTGGATGTAATGACCTATTTGGCGTGGAAAGCAAGTGGTCTCGACTCCAGTCGGGTTATGGGAATGGCAGGAGTTCTTGATTCAGCACGATTTCAAACCTTTATCTCCCTAGAGTTAGGATGCTCGATCGCCGATATCCAAACTCTAGTCTTAGGAGGACATGGGGATCTGATGGTTCCCTTACCTCGATTTTCTACGGTTCGGGGAATTCCCATTACCGAACTCATGGATCAAGCCGCGATCGATCGCCTCGTCGAGAGGACTCGCAAAGGCGGTGCAGAAATTGTGCAACTGATGAAAACCGGTAGTGCTTATTATGCGCCTGCATCCTCAGTCTGTCTCATGGTGGAAGCCGTATTACACAATCAATCCCGCTTTATGCCGGTTGCCGGATATCTCCAAGGCCAATATGGTTTGAATGATATTTATATGGGTATTCCTTGTCAATTGGGATATCAGGGAATTGAGAAAATCTTGGAGTTGCCCCTAGCAGAAGCGGAAATTGCTGCCCTCCATGAGTCCGCTACATCCGTGCGTAAAGGCATAGAAATGGCTGAAAGTTTAGTGGGTTTTGATTAATTAATCATTAACTATTAATAATGGGGAATCAGTTTTCCAATTCCCCATTCCTTTGTCGTTGTATCATTCTGCTGGTGCAACCTTCACTATGGCGACTATAGCAATGAATAAGTTGGTTAGGACAGTGAGGTTATGGTTTGAGACAATAGGCAGTAGGCAACAGGCAATAGAAAATATCCTAACAATCCTTTGCACTACTATATCCCTCTTTTGTCACTCTGCCGAATCAAGATAGGAATTAAGATAAGGGATTTAGGCTGAAGAAAAAAAGTATTGAAA